>CAYPIV010000021.1:9153-10273 GCA_964410895.1 uncultured Ruminococcus sp.
CCCTCGATCACCTTGCTTGCCGCAAAACGGATCGGAATATCCGCTACCCGTGCATGGTCCTCGATCAAATGCATGATCCCGTGCAACGCCCGATGAAAAGCGCCGTTGGAATCTTCCGCACTGCAAAAATCCTTTTTTTCCGGGCTCTCCTGATATTTCGCAACGTGCAATGCATGCTCGATTAGCTCATCGATCCCCTTGTTTTGCGAAGCCGAGATCGGAATCACGGGAACTCCCAGCAGCTCTTCCATCTCGTTGACGCGAATATATCCGCCGTTTGCATAGACTTCGTCCATCATATTCAGCGCCAACACCATGGGAATATCCAACTCCATCAGCTGCATAGTCAAATACAAATTGCGTTCGATGTTGGTCGCGTCAACGATATTGATGATTCCTTTCGGCTTTTCCTTGAGCAAAAACTCTCTGGTAACCAGCTCCTCGTTCGAATACGGCGACATGGAATAGATCCCGGGAAGGTCCGTTACCGAAGTTTCTTTTTTTCCTTTGATCTCACCGTCTTTGCGGTCTACGGTGACCCCGGGAAAATTACCGACATGCTGATTGGATCCGGTCAATTGATTAAACAGAGTCGTTTTTCCGCAGTTTTGATTTCCTGCCAAAGCGAACGTCAGTATCGTTCCAGGAGGCAGTGCCCGTTCTTCCCGTTTGGTATGGTAACGTCCGCCCTCACCGAATCCCGGATGAACGCGCGTTTTCTGCGAATTCTCGTTCGGACTGTTTGATGTACCGAGACTCCTGACGTTTCGGATCTCGATCTTTTCCGCATCGGCAACGCGAAGGGTCAATTCGTACCCATGGATCCGAAATTGCATCGGATCTCCCATGGGAGCATACTTGACCAACGTGATCTCCGCATTGGGGATCACTCCCATATCCAAAAAATGTTGCCGCAGTGCCCCTTCGCCGCCTACCTTGGTTACGGTAGCCGTTTTTCCCATCGGTAATTCTCTCAGTTTCATGCTGTTATATGACTCCTTGTCGGCTATCGGTCGAACAAACGCCGCATCGGATCGACACCGATACGGACTTCAACCTTTCATCGGTATGTATTATAAAGGATTTCGGGAAACTTGTCAATATATTTCATAAATATCAA
>CAYPIV010000022.1:0-10127 GCA_964410895.1 uncultured Ruminococcus sp.
TGACTCCGGAAAACAGCTATCACGTTTGGCTGGATAATATCCGCAAGTCGCAACGGATCGACGGCGCGCTTCCGGGCATCGTTCCTAACAATGCCGCCGAAGGGTTTGGATTTGATTGGGGCAACGGGCCCGCTTGGGACTCCGTTCTGTTTTATCTTCCCTACTACACTTGGTTACAGCGCGGAGACACCGATATCATTCGTGAAAACGCAGCTGCCATGATGCGCTATCTGCA
Organism: uncultured Ruminococcus sp.; assembly: GCA_964410895.1. Classification (GTDB taxonomy): domain Bacteria; phylum Bacillota; class Clostridia; order Oscillospirales; family CAG-272; genus UMGS1865. The sequence goes on from CAYPIV010000022.1 coordinate 236, forward strand.
TTACATTTCCACACGGCGCGATGAAAAAGGGCTGTTGCACATCGGACTCGGAGATTGGGTGCCGATCGAATATAAGACCAAGATCACGCCCTTGGAAGTGACGGATACTTTGGTCAGTATGTATCTTTGCACTTTGGCATCCGCCATGTTCGATCGGATCGGCATGAATCTGCAAAAGGATTTTGCACAAGGTCTGTTCCGTGAATTGCGTGAAAGCGCAAGAGCCGAGCTGTTGGATCCCGATACCATGACGGTACGCGGAAGAACGCAGACTGCGCAGTGTATGGCAATTGAATTCGGGCTGTTGACGGAAGAAGAACAGGAAAAAGCCTTTGACGTCCTGCTCCGCATCATCGAGGAAGCGGAAGGTCATTTGGACACCGGTTGTCTCGGCGCGCGGATCATCTTCCACGTATTGGCAAAAAGAGGAAAAGCGGAACTTGCTTACCAAATGATCGTTCGACCGGATTACCCCTCCTACGGTCATTGGATCCTTTCCGAAAACTGCACGGCTCTGTTTGAGGCATTCCAAAAGAAGGAACACAGTCCGAACTCCAAAAATCACCACTTCTTCGGTGACATCAGCTCTTGGTTCTTCAAATATGTGGCAGGCGTTAAGATCAATCCGAACGCAACCGACGCCAAAGAAGTGGAGATCTCTCCCAACTTCATTTCCACACTGACGCATGCCGAGGGATACCAAAATCATATGGGCGGAAAATTGGAATGTGCTTGGAAGCAAACGGAAACCGGATATACCGTTACCGTTACCGTTCCGGATACCTGTTTCGGAATGCTCCGTCTCCCTAAGGGATATGCTCTGACGGACGGCAATCGGCAAACGAAGCTCTCCTGCGGAACACACGCCTACCAAGTGCTCGCCTCCTCCGTTCAATGATCCGCTCCCTGCCGTAAGGGCAAATGCGCCGAACGAGACTTCTCGATTGCGCATATTAAATTGCTTTATAAAATACTTTAAGGCGGTCAAAAACAAATGAAAATCACATTTCTCGGTTCCAGCCACGGAGTGCCGGAGCCAAACAGACGCTGTTCTTCCATTTTGATCGAAGTAAACGGATCCTACTATATTCTCGATATGGGAACGCAGTCGATCGAGCAACTGATCGACCGCGGCATTGCCGTGGAAGATGTCAGATGTATTTTTATCTCGCACATGCACGGCGACCACACAAACGGTTTGATCTCTTTTTTGGATCTTTGCAATTGGTATTACAAAAAGGCAAACCCGACCGTCTTTTTGCCGGGTGATTTGGAAAAGACCAAAGCCGCCATCGGCGCTTGGATCCAATGTAACGGACTCCCCATGCGCGAGTTTCAATTTGTTCCCGTAACTTCCGGAAAGCTGTATGAAGACGAAAACATTCGCATTACCGCTTTTCAAACCATGCATACCAAAAGTTCCTACGCGTTTTTGTTGGAGGCATCCGGAAAGCGTGTTTTCTTCAGCGGAGATCTGTACTACAATCACCCCACGGATTTCCCGAAACAAGTCTTGGACGAGCCGTTGGATCTTGCCGTTTGCGAATGTGCCCACTTTGACGCAACCGAGTATCTTTCGATTTTCGGTTCCGACCCGAAGATCAACATTCTGTGTTTCAACCATTACAGCGATCTGCACTTACCTTCGATCCTATCGGTCGAAACCGCATTTCCGAATACCAAAACGTTCCGCGCAACAGACGGAACGGAAATTACCGTTTAAGGTAAGAATTCCTATCTAAAATAAGATGAAATGAGCCGTGTCCGTTCTGTTTCGAACGGACACGGCTTTTTTGATGTCACCGCACCGGTGCGACTATTGGTCATACCCCCTTGGAACCATCCATCGAAAGCCCCTCAAAAAAGAACTTGCATTTCCCCTCTTGAAAGTGCCGCCATCAGGTGTTCTTCAAAAGGATCTGCTCGATCACATCCGCAGCATGCTCACACAGATCGCAACACTGCTCCAAACTTTCGTAAACGGCGGTTCCGACCATCAATTCCTTGGCATCCGCGTCGGAAAGGAATAACGCGCGCACGGCTTGAACATACAAATCGTCCGCTTCCGTCTCGATCTCACTCACTTTTCCCAAGAAAGTGCGCAACCGATCCGGTTTTTTAAAATGTTTCAGTTCGGTGATCGCATCGAACAAAGTCTCCACGCAACGGCATACCGTATGCGACAGACTCTTCGCGTCCGACGGAAGCACTCGGATCCGATACATTTCGCATTTCAACACCGCCTCATCGATGGCATCCGTGATATCATCCGTGATCTGGATCAAGCGCAAAATGTCCTCTTGATCGATCGGAGTAATAAATTCGGCGGAAAGCTTCCGCAAAACGGTACGGTAACATTCGTCTGCACCGCGTTCCAACGCATGCATTTCCCGCAAATACCGTTCCGAATCTTCCGCACAGTATTCCGAAAAGATCTGTTCCAACAGGTTTGCGGATCGCACGCAAAATTGCATCTGCTCTTCCAACATACGGAAATAATCGTTTTTCTGCTTTCCCATATTTCTCTCCCTTTATCCCAATATTCGCAAAAACAGTTTTGCAAGACCGAATCCGAGCAGACCGCAGCCGGGAAATGTGCAAAACCATGCCAAAAACAGATCTTTTACGATGCCCCAATTGACATTTCCGAATCGCCTTGCCGCACCTACCCCCATGATCGCCGTGGTTTTGGTATGCGTAGTGCTGACGGGGATCCCCGTCAGCGAAGAGATCAGCAGGCAACCGGTTGCCGCCGCATCCGCCGCAAACCCTTGGTACGGCTTTAACGCAACAAGATCCATTCCGACGGACCGAATGATCCGATACCCACCGATGGAAGTTCCGATCCCCATCAGCAACGCACAAAGCAACATCAGCCAGATCGGAACCGAAAAAGCATCCGTATCGGTTACTCCGCTTGCCAATGCTTCCCCCAACAAAAAGACGGCAATGAATTTTTGTCCGTCCTGAGCACCGTGCATGAATGCCGTACCCGCTCCTCCCACCACTTGTGCGGCAGAAAAAAAGTGTTCGGACCGCATCCGATTTTTTCCGGAGAACACCATTGCGGTCAGCTTGGACATCAAAAAACCGAACCCAAACCCGAGAACGACGGAAAAGAGCATTCCGTAAAGAACCTTTCCCCACTCCGAAAACCGAATGCCGGAAAGGCTGTTCTGAATGGCGATCGCCGCTCCGGACAGTCCCGCGATCAGGGCATGGCTTTCACTGGTCGGGATTCCGAAATACCATGCCGCCGTTGCCCAAATAACGATCGCCGACATCGCAGCACACAGGGCGATCGATGCATGTTTGGAATTTTCACCGAAATCCACCATATGATAGATGGTCATCGCCACCGAAGAATTCAGTGCAGTCATCACAAGTACCCCGAGTAAATTAAAAAATGCCGCCATGACGACAGCCGCTCGCATGCCCATAGCTCTGGTGGAAACACAAGTGGCGATCGCATTCGGTGCGTCCGTCCAACCGTTGACCAAGATCACACCGAGCGTCAAAAGCGCGGATACCGCCAAAATCGGGTTTTGATACAGTTCCGCCAAAAAATGAGAAAGTTCCGTTGAGATCACCCCTGCCGTTATCATGTGTTCTTTTTGCTTTTTTCATACCGAAAAACAGCAAAACAGATCCTTTCGGAAAACGTAAACCGAATCGATGGCAACGGTCCGCAAAACTTCAACATTGGAAATCAAAATGTCATCCGACAAAAAACATCGGACTTGACCGTAAGATCCGATCAAGTCCGATGCGATGATTTTTTTATTTTTCAGCGGTGCCGATCACAGTTCTACGGGAACACCCGATTCCGCAGACCGGAATGCGGCAAGGATCACGGCAAGATCCATCCGCATTTGCGCATGCGTAACATCTTGCTCACATTCGCCGCGGATCGCGCCGATAAAATGACGGTAATAATCGTGTACATCCGATGCGGGACGGGCGACCGTATACGTTTCGGTCGTCAGTTCGTTTCTGGGTGCCATGGTCTTGGTCAATCCGGCAGCCGTTTTCACGGGGAGTACTTCGTTTTCATGCCAATGGGTACACTTCACGACCTTTGCCTCCTCGCGCCAATCGGACAGCAACACGGTTCCCTTTTCCGCCCGCATATAGAAACGCGGCATGGGAATAAAGTTGTAGGTTCCGACCTCTATGGTCGCCCGTTGACCGCTCTTGAAAAGGATATCCAAACGGAAGCCGTCATCCACCTCCTGATTGGTGATATGGTCGCAAACACAATATACGCTTTGCACGTCCCAACCGAAGATCATCATCGCTTGGTCGATCAAATGGATCCCCCAATCGTACAGCATTCCGCCACCGTAACGTTTTTCACCGCGCCAATCCGACGGGATCCCGCGGCTGCCGTGGATCCGAGATTCCAAATTCAAAACCTTTCCGAGCTCACCGGAATCGTATATTTGCTTCATTGCCAAATAGTCCACGTCCCAACGGCGGTTTTGATGCACCGAAAAACGGACACCGTTTGCTTCTGCCGCGGCGATCATACGGTCCAACGATTCCAACGAAAGCGTGACCGGCTTTTCGCAGATCACGTTCTTTTTCGCATTCAGAGCCTTGATCACAACTTCTTCATGCACATCATTCGGGATCGCAACCGTGACCAACTCGATCTGCGGATCCGCCAGCAGTTCTTCCAAACTGCCGTATGCATAGATCCCGCGAGAGGTTGCAAGATCGCGCCGCGTCTCCAAAATATCGTAAATTCCTTTCAATTCAGCAACATCGCTTTTCAGCAAATGTTCCGCATGCCAACCGCCCATTCCGCCGTAACCGATGATGGCAGCTTTCATTTTACTCATTTTTCAAATCCTTACCTTTCCCCGAGCAACACTGTTGCCGGATGTTTTCTCACTGCTTACAGTATAGTCCGATCGAGATCGAATTTCAAGATAGGGTTTGCACATTTCAAGACAAATATTGCGCCAACCCCTTTCTTGTTCAGTATAACAAAAAATCGAATTTCCGTCTACCACAAATTTGCCGCAAATTATCAATTTTTTGCTGATTCTTGTTTTTTTCGATTTTCGGAATGCTTTTTCCGACAAGACACTTGCAATAAAACGCAAAATCATGTATAATAAGAGGTATATAAATAAGGTCTGTTTACAATAATCGGGAAAGGTACGGTTCAAACACTTGCAAAGATCAGAAAGACAAAGTCTCATTCGCAATTTTTCCATCATTGCCCATATCGACCACGGAAAATCCACCCTTGCGGACCGCATTTTGGAAGCCACCCAAACGGTATCGCAGCGCGAGATGGAAGAACAAATTTTGGATAACATGGATCTGGAGCGAGAACGCGGCATCACCATTAAGGCGCGCGCCGTAAAACTCGATTACCTTGCCAAAGACGGGAACACCTACACCTTCAATCTGATCGACACCCCCGGACATGTGGACTTCAACTATGAAGTTTCCCGCTCGCTCAATGCCTGTGACGGAGCGCTTTTGGTGATCGATGCAACACAGGGAATCGAAGCACAAACGTTGGCAAATGCTTATCTTGCCGTGGATGCCGATCTTGAGATCATCCCCGTAATCAACAAGATCGATCTTCCGTCTGCCGATATCGAGCGATGCCGCGCGGAAGTAGAGGACATTATCGGCATTTCCGCTGAAGACTGCCCCGCCGTTTCCGCAAAAACAGGGTTGCATATCGAGGATGTGTTGGAAGCCGTTGTGCAAAACATTCCGGCACCCACGGGAGATGAAAATGCCCCTTTGAAAGCCTTGATCTTCGATTCCTACTACGACAGTTATCTCGGTGTTGTCGTCAATATCCGCATCATCGACGGTTGCGTAAAAAGCGGAGACCGAATTCGCATGATGCACACCGGTGCTACTTTTGACGTAGTAGACGTGGGAACAATGGAACCGTTCGGCTTAAAGAAATGCGCTTGTCTGCGAGCCGGCGATGTCGGCTATCTCACCGCTTCGATCAAAAGCGTCGGCGATACCCGCGTCGGTGACACCGTGACTTTGGCAGACGATCCGACAAAAGAAGCCCTCCCCGGCTTTAAAGCGGTACAACCCATGGTATATGCAGGCATTTATCCTGCCGACGGGGCACGTTACGGAGATTTGCGGGATGCTTTGGAAAAACTGCAATTAAACGATGCCGCCTTGATCTTCGAGCCGGAGACCTCGATTGCATTGGGGTTCGGTTTTCGGTGTGGTTTTTTGGGACTTCTGCACATGGAGATCATCGAAGAACGGCTGGAACGCGAATTCAATTTGGATCTGATCACCACCGCTCCCAGCGTTATTTACGAGATCCGTTTGAAAAACGGCGAGACCGTTCGGATCGATAACCCCTCCAATTATCCGCAACCGGATGTCATCGATCTTGCATACGAACCGGTGGTAAAAGCCAATATCATCACACCAGTAGATTATGTCGGCGGATTGATGGAACTTTGCCAAAACCGCCGCGGTGTTTTTCAAGATATGAAATATTTGGATTCCACGCGGGTGGAACTTCACTATGACCTGCCCTTAAACGAGATCATTTACGACTTTTTCGACGCACTGAAAAGTCGTTCCCGCGGGTATGCTTCCTTGGACTACGAGTTGAAAGGATACGAACCGAGCAAATTGGTCAAGTTAGACTTTTTGTTGAACGGCGAACAAGTAGATGCCCTTTCCTTCATTGTCCATGAAGAAAAAGCCTACGGACGGGCACGAAAGATCGCGGAAAAATTAAAAGACAATATTCCGCGCCAGCTTTTTGAAGTTCCGATCCAAGCGGCGATCGGTTCCAAGATCATTGCACGCGAAACCGTTAAAGCCATGCGAAAGGACGTGTTGGCAAAATGTTACGGCGGCGATATCACACGGAAAAAGAAACTGTTGGAAAAGCAGAAAGAGGGAAAGAAAAAGATGCGCCAACTCGGTTCGGTTCAGGTCTCGCCGGAAGCGTTTATGGCAGTTTTGAAGCTGGATGACGAAAACTGACCGACTCTTTCTCTCTCACACTCCGGTATATTCAACGATTCCGTCGTAAATACCGACGGCAAACAGATCCGGGCGCCAATTCATCAGTTCCGCTTCTTCCGGATTGCTGATAAATCCCAATTCCACCAAAACTGCCGGCATATCGGTTTTTCGCAAAACGTAAAGACCGGAGCGGACCTGCATTCCTCGGTTGCGCAATCCCGTAGCGCGGGATAGATTTTCCAAGATTCGCGTACCGAGGGAAAAAGCGGCAGACGGAGCCGTATAAGCAAATGCCTCGGTCCCGCCGGCAGTCGCATTTTCGGAGGCATTGGTGTGGATGCTGATGAAATAATCCGCTCCCCAAGCGTTGGCATCCTCCACACGCGCGCGAAGGCTTGTGGTATTGGACGTACCGAGCATGGTCTGCGGAGTCGGGCGGGACAACCGAACCGCAAACGCGCCGTTATCGCGCAGTAACTCTGCCAGATCCGCACCGACTCGGTAGGTGATATTTTGTTCTTGCAGTCCGTTCCCTTCGGCACCCGCATTCGGACTTTTGGGATTGTGTCCTTGATCGATATAAATCTTGATAGCCACTGCATACCCTCCTTGCGTTTGCGGAAATCCGCTTGCTGTCAGCATATGCAACCACCGACCGCTGCGTGCCCCACACAACGGATAGAACCTTTTTATTTGAACCGTTTTACAGAAAGGAAATTTCATGAGCTCCGTAAAAAAATCGACTTTTGATTCGGAAGAAAAAAACCGAATCGAAAAAGGAACCCTGTACTTGGTGGCAACCCCCATCGGGAACTTGGCAGATCTTTCCGACCGTGCCAAAAAAGTTCTTTCGGAAGTGGATTTTATTGCCGCAGAAGACACGCGCAATTCCGGGCATTTATTGATGTATCTCGGCATCCAAAAAAATCTGATCTCTTACTTCGAACATAACAAACGGGAGCGCGGTGAGCAGATCGCCGCCCGTTTGGAAGCGGGCGAAAGTTGTGCACTCATTACCGATGCGGGTACCCCCGCGATCAGTGATCCCGGGGAAGATATGGTCCGCCTTTGTGCGGAACGCGGGGTCCCGGTCACTTCGGTCCCGGGACCGGTCGCATCCGTGACCGCTTTGACGCTGTCTGCTCTTTCCACCGGACGGTTTTGTTTTGAAGGCTTTTTGTCGGTCCGCAAAAACGAGCGGCATGCCCATTTGGAACAGTTAAAGCAGGAAACGCGCACCATGCTGTTCCATGAGGCTCCCCATAAACTGCGCACAACGTTGCAGGACCTTTCGGATACCTTCGGCGCGGAACGAAAAATTGCCGTGTGCCGCGAACTGACAAAAAAGAATGAGGAAGTTTTGCGAATGACATTGGGACAGGCAATTGCCCACTATGAAACAGTCTCCCCGAGGGGAGAATATGTCTTAGTGGTGGAAGGTGCCTGCAAAGCGGCTCCGCAATCGGTGTTCTGGCAAGACTTAGACATTTTGGACCATGTTCGGTTCTATTTGGAACAAGGGAGTTCCAAAATGGATGCCGTAAAGCAGACCGCAAAAGATCGCGGCATCTCCAAAAATGAAGTATACCGCGAGTGCATTTGCTTAAGCGAAAAATAGAATTAGATTTAGAATTATTTTAAATATTTGGAGTATACTTATGACACAGGAACAAATGTTTTCAAAAGCGGTTTGGGTGGGTCAAAAAGTTCCCAAAAAAGAGTATTTCGGAATTCTTCGCGGTTCTTTTTCGGTCAAATCGGCAAAAAAAGCAACGCTACGCGTTCTCGGAATGGGATATTTCCAATGTTACATCAACGGAAAAAGCGTCAGTGAAGATCTCTTTCTCCCCTTGAACAGTGATTACGAAGCACGTCCGAATTATCCGCATGCAGATCTCAGCGGGCATCATCTCTATGTCCCAGAGTACGATATTACTTCACTTTTGCAAGACGGAAAAAATGTCATTGCCCTGCATTTCGGCGGTGGATGGTACGCAGGATATCCCGGTTGGTGGGATCCGGATGAATTCGGTGGCACATTCGGTCATCCCAAAGCCATTTGGCGCATATTCGGAGAGGACGAAACAGGAAGTTTCGATTTCGGTTCCTCCGAGCAGGACAAATTGCGGCAAAGTTATGTTGTTCAAAATTTTATAACGCAATATGAGGTACAGGATCTGCGCAAAACAGACCAAGGTGCATTTTCCTTTGATTTTGATGATTCCCATTGGGAAAATGCCGCATTGGAGACACCGATCGTAACGGAATACGCTTTTTCCGATTGTCCCGCAGATCGCGTATGCGAGCATCTTGCTGTTTCCTGTATTCGCCGCGGAGACGATTGGTGCGGATATGATTGCGGTAAAAATATAACGGGATATCCGGTTCTTCGCCTACTTGCCAAAACGGGGGATAAAATTCGTGTCTCGTTTTCGGAAGAACGGACGAAAGACGGCGATATTGACAGAAACTATCACCACAACCAAACCTTTACCGTTATTTCGGACGGGAAAGAACGCATTGTACGTCCTTTTTCCATGTGGTACGGTTTTCGTTATTTTACGGTATGCGGAAATGCGGAAGTGATCGACGTGGAAAGCATCCATACCGATGTTCCGATCACCTCTTCGTTCCATTCGGACAATGAAACCGTCAATTGGATCAACCAAACCTTTTTAAACACACAGTTGTCGAATATGCACGCGGGAATTCCGTCGGATTGCCCGCATTTGGAACGCAGAGGTTATACCGGTGACGGACAGTTGATCTGCCATGCCGCGATGACCATGTTGGACGGAAAAGCTTTTTATCGCAAGTGGATCCGCGACATTTTGGATTGTCAAGACGCAACAACCGGCAACATTCAAAATACCGCTCCGTACATTTGTGCCGGCGGCGGTCCCGGTGG
>CAYPIV010000023.1:0-7554 GCA_964410895.1 uncultured Ruminococcus sp.
AGCGTTCACTCTTTGGCTTTTGCCGCAGTGTGAACGCTTTTTGGTCGACAGTCTGACGGTATTTTCAAAAATACCGTGTTATTGCTTCGTCAATGAATATGCGGTGCTGACGCGAAAAAAACGATTCCCGATGTCGGGTGGAAGAAAAACGTTTGGCGTGAAAGCCTGTGGAAAAAAGAATATCGCAAGCGGCGGAAAGCGGATCTGCCGTTTTTGGGATCCAATCGCCGCGAAAAACGATATTTTTTCTCTTTTCAAAAATAAGGGATGCTTTTTGCCGTTCGAAAATGAAATTTTGAAAAAATATATTTACAAATCGCCATCATTGTGGTATAATGAATGTGCCAAACAATCTTAATACTCATAGTTATAGGTGCGTTCCCTTTGGGATCACTATGGCTTTTTTCGCTATACAATGAAGATTGTTTGGCGACAATTGGAGTTTGCGTTTTTGTGCGGCTTGCTTCGGTAGCCGCACTTTTTATTTACATTTTACATTGGGAGGAAAAAATGAAAAACGCAAATTTGCTGCTTGTCTCACTCACGCTACTGATTTTCTGCCTACTTGTATGTGGATGCCACGATCAAAGCAATAATCCAATTGACCCGATCTACACACCGGAAGACTCGAATAACCGTATCGAATCTCCGGCAGACACGTCCGATGACAGTTCCACCCCCTCTGCTACCACGCCATCAATCGTGAACAAAACGCCCTTGAATGCCAAAATTACATATGCCGGTGAGTTTCGGGATGGATACGCGGTCGTATCTGTCACACAAAATCAAAAGGACTACGGTGCGATCATTGATACGGCGGGCGTCATTCAATTTCGGGCAGAGATCGAAACCATCTCAGAGTTATACAATGTCGCAGAGCATTGGTTATACATGGGGGATCACGTGTATGCCATTTCTTATCTGAAAGGGGCTCATTCCGAATACGCAATCATAGATGTCTCCGGCAATACACTGGCATCTTCCGAAAACGGGGACTTTGATCTGATCGTTACCGTCGGGGACGGCTTGGCGATCGTCTATAAGAAAGTGCTGCTGGGTATCGAATATACACACTATTATGCGGCATTTGACAAAAGTGGAAAACTTGTTGGCTCATGGGCGGAGGGATATGAATTTGTGGATAATAATTCGATATATAAACATTGCTCATTGGAAACCGACAGTTATTTGAACGAGGGGATATATCAAATACAAGGTGCTGATTCTTGCGTTCAATTATTCAATGTAAATACGAGTCAAATAATCTTGTATGGGAAGTCGCTCGTTTTTTCCTCTTTTGAAAATGGTATTGCGGACGCCTATCAAGAGGGTGATTTCGGGGCGCGCTATTACAACGGAAAGGTTGAAGACTTCGCGAATGAATTCACATTTTTTGAAGATGCCTTCTACCAAGTTGACACCAATGGAGTGATGAGCCCTTCTCAGTTTCCTGAGGAACTGATTTCAGAGCGATATGCGACTCAAAACACCGAAGTATTATATATTGGACGCGCCGGGGGGATATCACCTTATATCATTGCAAAAAGGGGATAGTGTTTCGTATGCTTTGCTGGAGCCAAATAGTTACGAAGAAGTTTACTCAAGCAGTGCATCGATAAGTGTAATTCTCAGCAAAGAAAACTGCTTGGTCATTCAAATAATGAATAGCAATGTTTTCCTTACTATTTTGAATCAAAAGCATCAAGAAATATGTTCTCCTGTGCCATTTGAGGGATTGTGGGCCGACAATCTCCTATACGCCACAGAAAATCGGTTGGTATATGCGTCCGAATTGCGCGATATATGGGATGGTACCTATCCTGTTTATCATGTCATAGACCTATCTACAGGCAAAGAGGTATCGGTAATCGACAATGTCTGCCGCTTGGCAGGTAGCTACTCGGACGGCCTTGCACCCGGGTATATTCGCCGAGCCGCCTTCGATTATCCGTATTTCTACATCAACGAGCAGGGCGAGATTGTGCTCGACACGCTCTACGAATAAACCATAAAAAATACAGAGTTGAAAAGTGGCCTTAAGGACATTCCTCAACTCTGTATCATTTTTTCACCGTAAGGAACAAGACGAAACGGCAACAGTCTCCCCGCGAGGGATTCGGGCTCCGTTTTCTTGTTTTCTTACAAAACTTTTTTCGTTTTTTGTCAAAACTCTTGCAAAATCGGAAAAACTGTGCTATACTGAAACAGTTAAATGCAATGATGAAGTCCGCTCGGCGGCAATTTCCGTTTTTCAGAGAGTACCTGCCCTTGGCTGCAAGCGGTACAAACGGTGCCGCGGATGCATTTCCCTTCGGAGCAGGTCGGATGAACGCGTTTGGGATCATAACGCAAGTAGTTTGATTCGGTTCAGCACCGTTATCGGTTGAAAGAGTGTCGGCAATTGCCGAAATTCGGGTGGTACCGCGGGTAAAGTATGCCTCGTCCTGATCTTTTGGGGACGGGCTTTTTTATTTGCATGGGAACGGAAACAAGTATTCAAGAAAGGATCGAAAACAACAATGAAGGAAACGCTTGCACGCATTCGAACGGAAGCCTTGAACCAAATTCAGGCAGACGATGCGGATCCCGAACAGATCAAAATCAAATATCTCGGAAAAAAAGGAATGCTTACCGCAGTTTTGCGCGGCATGGGAACACTGTCCGCGCAGGAACGTCCTCTCATCGGTCAGCTTGCCAACGAAGTTCGTACCGAGATCGAAACCGCTTTGACAAAAAAAGCGGAACAACGAAAGGCTGCCGCGCTGGAACGTCAGCTCAAGTCGGAGACCTTGGACGTGACCATGCCGGGATCCCCTGCTCCGGTCGGTCATCTGCATCCTTTGACCCAAGTACAGCGCGAATTGGAGGACATTTTCATCGGAATGGGATTTTCGATTGCGGAAGGTCCCGAAGTGGAGCTGGATTACTACAATTTCCAAGCGCTGAACATTCCGGAAAATCATCCCGCACGAGATACGCAAGATACTTTTTACATTGCGGACAACGTATTGCTTCGCTCACAAACTTCGCCGGTGCAGGTCCGTACGATGGAGCATCAAAAGCCGCCGATCCGCATCATCTCTCCCGGTCGGGTCTACCGTTCGGATGCATTGGATGCCACCCATTCTCCTCTGTTTCATCAGTTGGAAGGGTTGGTTGTGGACAAAGGCATCACCATGGGAGATCTGAAAGGCACCCTTGAGATCTTTGCTAAAAAGATGTTCGGAGAAACCACCAAGATCCGTTTTCGTCCCCACCACTTCCCCTTTACGGAGCCCTCTGCCGAAGTTGACGTATCCTGTTACGTATGCGGCGGAAAAGGTTGCCGCCTTTGTAAAGGTGAGGGCTGGATCGAAATTCTCGGTGCCGGCATGGTCCATCCGTTTGTGCTGTCCAATTGCGGGATCGATCCGGAAGAATACTCCGGCTTTGCGTTCGGGCTCGGTGTGGAACGCATCGCGATGAAAAAATACGGGATCGATGACATTCGTCTTTTCTATGAAAACGATGAACGCTTTCTGGAACAATTCTGATAGGAGGACAAAAGATGAATCTTTCAAGAAATTGGCTTTCGGATTTTGTGGATACCGAAGGAATCGATAATCAAACCTATTGCGACCGTCTCACCATTACCGGATCTAAGGTGGAGGGCTTTGAAGTTCTCGGAGCGGACATTGAAAACGTTGTTTTGGCAAAAGTGACGGCAATGGAAAAACATCCGGATTCCGATCACCTTTGGATCTGCAAGGTTGATGCCGGAGAACAATACGGTCATGAGATTCAAATCGTGACCGGTGCCCAAAACGTATTTCCGGGTGCTTTGGTTCCCGCCGCACTTCCCGTTGCAAAGCTTCCGGGCGGCGTCACCATCAAAGCGGGAAAATTACGCGGTGTGGAATCCTACGGAATGCTTTGCTCGATGGGTGAGCTTCAATTGACGCCGCATGAGATGCCCGGAAAAGAAGAAAACGGTATTTTGATCTTAGATGATAACCTCCAAGACCGGATCGGCGAGGACATTCGAAAAGTCCTTTTGCTGGAGGATACCTCCGTGGAATTTGAGATCACGTCCAACCGTCCGGATTGCTTGTCGGTCATCGGATTGGCAAGAGAAACCGCAGTTTCTTTCGGAAAGGAACTGCACGTAAAACAACCGACGGTGAAAGGGACCGATGACGGTGATACCGTTGATCGGTATCTTCGTGTCGGGATCTCCGCTCCCGACCTCTGCTACCGTTATGCGGCAAGAGTGGTTAAAAATGTTAAGATCGGTCCCTCGCCGCTCTGGATGAGAATGCGGCTCAGAGCTTCCGGAGTGCGCCCGATCAACAATATCGTCGATATTACCAACTACGTCATGCTGGAATACGGTCAGCCGATGCATGCATTCGATTATGCTTGTTTGGACGGTGCCGAAATTGACGTTCGCCGTGCGAAAAACGGAGAGAATTTTCAAACATTGGACAATACCGACCATGTTTTGGACGATACCATGCTTGTCATTGCGGACCGAAAAAAAGCCTGTGCGCTCGCGGGCGTGATGGGCGGTGCCAATTCGGAGATTAAGGACGGAACCGCTACGGTGGTGTTCGAATCCGCTTGCTTTAACGGTGCTTCCGTCCGTGTCACTGCCAAGAAAAACGGAATGCGCACCGAATCCTCCGCACGGTTTGAAAAAGGATTGGATCCCGAGAATTGCCTTGCGGGATTGGAGCGTGCGTGTGAATTGGTGGAACTGCTCGGCGCGGGAGACGTGGTAAACGGAGTGATCGACCTGTACCCAACCCCGTGGAAACAAACGGTCCTTCCTTTTACACCGGAACGATACAATACCTTTTTGGGCATGAATATCCCCACCGAGCATATGTTGCAAACATTGAACGGATTGGGGTGCCGTGTGGAAAACGGAATGATCTATGTTCCCTCTTTCCGTGCGGACTTGGCTTGCATGAACGACATTGCAGAAGAAGTGTGCCGGATTTACGGATACGACAAGATCGAATCTTCCCGTATGAATGCCGAAACGACTTTGGGCGGCAGAAATGCCAAGCAAACCTTTGAGACCCGTGTGGAAGCCGCTTTGGTCGGCATGGGACTTTCTCAAATTCAAACCTATTCTTTCATCAGCCCGAAATATTATGACAAGATCCGTATGCCTGCGGATGATGCAAAAAGAAGATCTGTCACCATTACCAATCCTTTGGGAGAAGACACCAGCGTGATGCGCACCACGGCATTGCCTTCCATGATGGAAGTTTTGGAGCGAAATCACAACTTTAAAAACGAATGTGTACGCTTGTTTGAGGTTGCTACGGTCTATCTGCCGCATGCATCCGCAAACGAATTGCCGGATGAAAAGCGCGTGCTGACCATCGGTTCTTACGGTCCCGATGACTTTTACGCTTTGAAAGGCATTTGCGAAAACCTGTTTGCGCTTGCCGGTATTTCCAATGTCACTTTCACCGCATGCACGTCCGATCCCGCATATCACCCCGGCAGATGCGCGTTCTGTTACAGCGAATCCGGAGAAACGATCGGGGTCTTCGGACAGGCGCATCCCCTGATGGCGGCGAATTACGGATTCAATTCTCCCGTGTTCCTTGCGGAATTGGATTTTGACCTGCTCTTCTCTCTTGCGAATACCGAAAAAACCTACCGTCCTCTTCCGAAATATCCGGCTACGACCCGTGATTTTTCCATCGTTTGTGCAGAAAGCATGGAAGTTGGCGCAATTGAGGGAATGATGAAAAAAGCCGGCGGAAAGTTGGTAGAGGATGTTACCTTATTTGACCTTTATCGCGGACCGCAGGTCGGCGACGGAAAAAAATCGATCTCGTTGCGCGTAACGTTGCGGGCTTCCGACCGTACATTGACCGTGGAAGAAGCCGACAAAGTCAGCAAAAAAATTCTCAATGACCTGAAATTCAAAATGGGATTGGAATTGCGCGTTTAAGGATCGGATCGAACGGCACCATTTCGGTTGACGACATCGTTC
The DNA here is from genome assembly GCA_964410895.1 of uncultured Ruminococcus sp. Lineage (GTDB taxonomy): Bacteria > Bacillota > Clostridia > Oscillospirales > CAG-272 > UMGS1865. Next base: position 5,996 of record CAYPIV010000023.1, read on the forward strand.
CGAGCACTTGACGGATCGATCGAAAACAGCACGGCATTCGCGATGCCGTGCCAACGAAAAAAACAAAGAACAAGCACCGAAACGGATCTTTGCAGATCCTGCTTCGGTGCTTGTTTTATCCATCGTATTTTGAAAATATCCCGTTTCCGAAACCTCTACGATTTCCTCGGATCGGTTGATCCGAGGAAAAAAGCGCAACTTGTCAACGAAAGAAGTTCCGCTCCGAAAGCGGAGTTCGGATCAACGATCTTGATTGAAACACGGGACGTTTGCAAGAGGATCCCGTGCAAGACCGATCATTGTTCTCCCCAACGGTGGATCGGTGTCATTTCGTAATACTTTTCGCTTCCCGTTTCTCCTTCTTTGAGCATCCGGCAGACCAATGCCAACTTCATACTGCTCTTTACGGATACACGGACCGTCAATTCGGTAAACCCGCTGCCCGCGTAAGGAACAGCCTCCAACTTTGCGGGGGAAGCCACTCCGGCTAAGCGACAGACCATCACCTTGCCGTTTCTGGTCAATTTTACCATTCTGCCGCTTTTGTTCACCGCTGCGTCGGCTTCCGTCCAAATATGGAATACATATTCTCCGGGTTCCGAAACGGTAACTTCATCTTGAATGACCGCGACACTGCGATGATCCGTCAGCAAAACGCCGCGTTTTGCACGCACCAACGCATCGTTGGTCGCCGTCAGATCCACCACGGCAAAGGCGCGCTCCTCGTTGCTCTTCATTGCCACAAAAGGCGCATCGGCTCCCGGAAGTTGATCCGGCAACAACTCGGACGGTGGGTTGATGACGAACGTATTTTGACCGGCTGCCCGCCGACGCAAAATTTCGGGAAACGCTTCGTTTCCGCCTATGGACGAAAAGAACCGCTCGCCCTGACACTCCAAAAACACGTTGCCCGCATCCAAATGGACACCGTAACTGTGGTTATTTCCGCCGTGAAGACCGACCAGCATTGCATTGGCACTCCAATCGGAGCGCATGAAAGCAAGACCTGCCTTGCGGTAGACCGCATCCAAGGGGAGTATCGGCGGTTGACATTTTGCAAGATCACAATAGTAAACAAGATCCCATACACGAATCGACTTCTCTCCGCGCAAGATTTCTTGACGGCGCATCCATGCCGGAACCGGATCCTGTGTACAACGAGAAAACCAAGACAGGATCGACGTATCGATCGGAGCCGCCGAGCAATCATGATAATTCCATGCGCCTTGCTTTCCTTCCGCAAATACGGGGAAATATGCCGATGCCAAGAATCCGGGAACCGAAGAGAACCCGTAATCGCTTCCGCACACCTGACGCAACATTTCGACAAACAAAGCATTTGCCGTACAAAGTTTTTCCCATGCACGCATGCTTTCCGCATTTCCGCCATCGGGAGCATATACAGAGAAACAATCTTCGGCATTTCTCAAAACACGGTTCAACAACCGTTTTGCCGTTTCCGGATATGCAAAGATCAAAGCAAAAGCAAGTGCCAAAGAAGCCGTGTTCATCATGGCATGTGCCGCACTACCGCTGTGCCACATTTTTCCCTTGCCGTC
>CAYPIV010000023.1:7654-9767 GCA_964410895.1 uncultured Ruminococcus sp.
CCGTTCGAATCGGTAAAGATCTGGCGCCAACGGAAAAAATCGCGAACATAGGTCACGGGAAAGAAAAGCGTTCCGTTCTTCTCGGCAGGCGCAAAATCCAAGGTCTGCAAAGAATCATCCACCCGAACGTAGGTTTTGTGTGCTTCAAATACGTACTTTTTCCGACGGTAGGTGAACGAGAGCGTATGTGCAAGATTATCCGCAACCGCCGCATGGGCGATTCCGGCGGCGACCGTGCCCATCGGGACCCACAGGATGCCGTCCTGTTCGTACGGTCTGGATTCGGATCCGTCAATGGAATTCAAGATCCGTTTGCGATCGACGATCGAATAATTGCCGCCACGTGCAAAGGCAGCGGCGCCTTTCAATTCCGGAAGTTTGGCGTACAGTTCCGGCGCCGATGTTTCCCATACCAAAAAATGATCAAAATACAGAACCGTTTGATCCCGATTTGCCTGTCCGCCGATGACGGAATCCAAGCAAATACTGCCGATCCGATCCCAACCGAGCGGTTCTCCCATTGCCCGCAGGAACGGAAGCTCGATCCGATAATCATTCCAACCGTCTCGCATGATGGGCAGCATGACCGTATAGCCGTTTTTTCCGTCACCGGTCCGACTGTGATCAAACTGTAAGCAAAAGGAGCCGCCTGCGCCGCAAACGGAAAAAGCGGAAAAGGTCAAAAAGCGATAGGAAGAAAGCGTTTCGGCATTCAAAGGAATGCATACCCTCGACTGCGCGGAAAATCTCCATCCGGCGCTCATTTGCGCGGATCGGACGTGGCGGGAATCGGCAAGCATTCCGCTTTGCAGGATCCACTCATAGCGATTCATATCAAGCAAACACTGCGGTTCGCCGTACACCGACTGTTCGATGCAATTCTTCAAATTCTTTTTCATATTTTTTGGACTCTTTCTTTCGTTTTATCGTCTTATCGGCAATTGACAGTCTGAATAAAGCGTAAAAATGCGGTTCTGCCGATTTCATCACACTTGTAGACCCCGGCATCCTCCAAAACGCCTTCGAATGTTTTTCCGATCTCCTGTTGCAAAACGGACTGTACCGTTTCTGGCGTCCATTCATACCGATTTGCAAACGATTCCACCCAAGATGCATGTTTGGCGATCCTCTCACAAGAAGCGATCGGTTTCCCTTCCGTCAAGCAGGAGGCGAGCAGATCCATTTCTTCTTTCAACCGTGCCGGAAGTACCGCAAGTCCCATGACTTCGATCAAGCCGATATTCTCTTTTTTGATATTGTGCTTGTCCGCATGCGGGTGAAAAATTCCGAGAGGGTGTTCCTCGGTTGTTCGATTGTTCCGCAAAACCAAGTCCAACTCATAATCGGTCCCGCGGCGGCGCGCGATCGGGGTGATCGTGTTATGCGCTTCCCCATCGGTATGTGCCAAAACGGAAGCCGCTTCATCGCTGTACCCGCGCCACACCTGCAAGATCCGATCAGCCAAAGCGATCAGATCCTCCTTTTGTTCCGAACGCAACCGAATGACCGACATCGGCCATTGTACGATCCCGGCATGGACGTTCGAAAAGCCGTTAAAAGTGATCTCCCGTTCGATCGGTGCGCGCTCCATGGCAAACGTGTAGCGTCCTCCCTGCATGTGATCATGCGTTAAAATAGAACCGCCCACAATGGGAAGATCGGCATTGGAACCGAGGAAATAGTGCGGAAACACGGTCACAAAATCCAAAAGTTTGACAAAGGTATCGCGGTCGATCTTCATCGGTGTATGCTTTGCGGAAAGCGCAATGCAATGTTCGTTGTAATAAACGTAGGGAGAATACTGCAAAAACCAATCTTGACCCGCCATTTGCAACGGGATCAACCGATGAGACTGACGCGCGGCTTGACTCATACTGCCCGCATACCCTTCATTCTCACGGCAAATCGCACATTTCGGATAGGAAGTTTGTTGTTGCATTTTGGCTGCCGCAATCGCCTTCGGATCTTTTTCCGGTTTGGAAAGATTGACCGTGATGTCCAATGCGCCGTATTTCCCCCGATAGACCCATTTCAGATCTTTTTTAACACGGTAAGTCCGTATGTAATCGGAATCACAGCTGATCCGGTAAAAGTAATCGGTCGCCTCTTTCGG
>CAYPIV010000024.1:0-9525 GCA_964410895.1 uncultured Ruminococcus sp.
AACAATCGGGAGACAGGAACGTAAACTCCACCCCCATTTTTTTCATGGTCACGGCAAACAGATTGAAGGTACCGCCGTAAATATTGGAAGAAGAGATCACGTGGTCACCGCAGGTTGCAATGTTGAAGATCGCGTAAAAGTTGGCAGCTTGCCCGGAGGAAGTCAGCATGGCAGCTGTTCCGCCCTCCAGCTCACAAATTTTTGCGGCAACACTGTCGCAAGTCGGATTTTGCAGGCGAGAATAGAAATAACCGGATGCTTCCAAATCAAATAATTTTCCCATATCCTCACCGGTCTCATATCGGAAGGTCGTGCTTTGCACGATCGGGATCTGCCGTGGCTCCCCGTTTTTCGGTTGGTACCCGCCCTGCACGCAAATGGTTTCTATGTTGTGATTGTGATTCATATACCTTCTCCTTTCGAGATCCTGTTTCTTGTATCGATCTGTCGTGTATGCGTTTTATTCCAATTGATCGGCGATCTCCAACACCAACCGCTCGGTCTTTTCCCATCCGAGGCACGGATCGGTAATGGATCTTCCGTAAACTTCTTCCGCACCGATCTTCTGTGCGCCGTCCTCCAAGTAGCTTTCGATCATCAATCCTTTGACCAAGCGTTTGACATCGGCGGAATAGCGACGGCTGTGTAAGATCTCTTTTGCGATCCGGATCTGCTCCAAATACCGTTTTCCGGAATTTGCATGATTGGTATCCACGATCACCGCCGGGTTGGAAAGCCCGGAAGCCGCATACATATCGTGCAAAGAAATCAGATCTTCATAGTGGTAATTCGGAAGCGATTGCCCGCGGCGGTTGACATATCCCCGCAAAATGGCGTGCGCATACGGATTGCCCTTGCTTTCTACCTCCCAACCGCGGTAAAGGAACATATGGGAATGCTGTGCCGCCGTAACGGAGTTCATCATAACGCCGAGGTCTCCCGCCGTCGGGTTCTTCATTCCCACGGGGATATCCAAGCCGCTGGCAGTCAAACGGTGCTGCTGATTTTCCACGGAACGGGCACCGATCGCAACGTAAGCGACCAGATCCGAAAGATACCGATGGTTTTCCGGATACAGCATTTCATCCGCGCAGCCGAAACCGGTTTCGGACAATGCCCGCATGTGCAATTTTCGAATGGCGATCAATCCCTTCAGAAGATCCGGATCACGGTTGGGATCCGGTTGATGAAGCATTCCTTTGTATCCGTCTCCCGTTGTGCGCGGTTTATTGGTATAGATGCGCGGAACGATCATGATCCGATCCGCCACGCGATCCTGTAATTTGCGCAGACGATAAATGTAGTCCATGACGGATTCTTCGTGATCCGCGGAGCACGGACCGATCACCAACAAAAAGCGATCCGACTCTCCCCGCAGGATCTTTTTCATTTCTTCAATGCTGACGTCCCTTGCACGCTTCATTTCCTCGGTCACCGGAAATTGCGATTTGATCTCCATCGGGATGGGCAACTTACGGTAAAATGTCATGTTCATGGTATTTTTTCCTTTCTGATCATTCGATTCGAATCATTCGGGTCCGCGAACGGAAACAAATCGGTTCCCGCTTTTGCAACGCTTACGGATCACGGTTTCGGCTTATCAAACAGTGCGCGCCTTGCTGTGGAGGCACGCATGATCGCACGCATACTTTCCGCATCTCCCTCTTCCAAAAGCGTTCGAAAATGTTGAAATGCTTGAGAAAACGCATCCATTTGCGAAAGAAGCGCATCTCGGTTCAGTAAAAACAGTTCCGCCCACATGGCATCATTGATCTTTGCAATCCGCGTCAGATCTCGGAAAGAATCTCCCGTATACTTTTCCAAAGACGGCATATTGCTGCAAGTCATCAACGAAACGGCAATACAGTGCGTCAGCTGTGACAGAAACGCAACCATTTCATCGTGTTTTTGCGGTGTTAACTCGGAAATTTGCGTAAAGCCGAGGGTTTGTCCGAGCTCACGGCAAAACGCAATGGCTTCCGGCGTATTCCGTTCGGTTGGGGTGATGATAAAATTCGCTCCCCGAAAGACCCGATCATCACTGTATTCCACACCGCTGGACTCCCGCCCCGCCATCGGATGCGCCGCAATAAATTCCACATCTTTCCGCAACAGGGACTGCACGCGCTCCACTACGCTTCCTTTGACACCGGTAACATCGGTGATCAAAGCGCCGGTACGGATCAAATGCTGATATTGCTCCAACCATTCGATAAACACGTGCGGATACAGTGCGAATACGATCAGATCCGCTTGTAAGACCAATTCCGGCTCCACTTTTGTGGTGCCGTAAACGATCATATTGCGCTCCATAGCATAGTCAATATCCTTTTGCTCTTTTGTGATGCAGGATACGCGGTACCCCTTGGCGGTCAGCGCACGCGCATAGCTTCCCCCCATAACGCCGAGCCCAACGATCAAAATATTACAATCCGTTGTCAAATGCATTTGTTTCACACTCCTTGATCGTTTTCCGAAACCGAAATTCCGAGCGTTCGCAAAACTCGGAAGAATTCGGGATAGCTTTTGCCGACGGCTTCCGCTCCGTCCAAAGATCCTCCGGTCAACGTCAAAAGGACCGCGAGAGACATGACGATCCTATGGTCGTTATGTCCGTACAAGACCTCCTGCGGTGCATGGAATTCCGCAGGATAAATGACTACGGTATCTTCGTATACGGTCACGGAAGTTCCGAACTTGCGCAATTCCCGCGCCATTGCCTGTGCCCGATCGCTTTCTTTCATCCGCAACCGCCGTGTTCCGTTAAACACCGCACCGTTTTTTGCGGCAGCCACCGAGAACAGGATCGGTCCGAGATCGGGACAGTCACCGATGTGAATGGTAGGCGCTCCTTTGCAAAGCATGTCAAAATAACGGCGGTACACACGGTCTCCCTGCAACGTTTCCGAACGCAACCCCTGCGGCAGGACCGAGCCTCCGAATAAATTCAGTGCTTCCAAGAAAGCGGCGTTGGAATAATCGCCTTCTACCGTGGTCTCATGGGCGGAATATCGCTGACCGCCTTTGATCCGAAGCGTATGGTCATTCTGCCACAGGATCTCAATTCCGAATTCCCGCAAGGCATCCACGGTCAAATTGATATACGACCGACTTTCCACGGGAGGAGTAATGCGGATCACACTGTCCCCCGCTACCGTCGGCAAAGCAAACAGCAATCCGCTGATGAATTGGCTGCTGATGTTCCCGACAACGGAATATTCCCCTGCCGTAAGCGGTCCTTTTACAACAACGCTTTCCTCGTCTTTCAGATACGTGAGTCCTTTTTCTTTGCAAAGAGTTTCGTAAACTCCCATCGGACGTTGCATCAAATAGCGGTTGCCGCGCAACATCACATTTTTCCCGCAAAGCAATACGGGCGGAAGCAAAAAGCGAAGGGTACTTCCGCTTTCCCGACAACAAAGAGGAGCTGTGGGAGAAAGAGACGCAAACTCTTTCCCCTGTACGATGGCTGTATCCCCCATTCGTTCAATGGCGATCCCGAGTGCCGTCAGGCAATCCAACGTAGCTTCCACGTCATCACACTGCGAGATTCCGTGGATCCGGCTTTCTCCCGCACTCATCGCCGCACAGATCAAAAGACGGTGCGCCATGCTTTTGGACGGCGGTACCGAAACGGTTCCCGTCGCTTTTCCCGGTTCCACCGTTATTCGCATGCGATCTCCCCTTTCCGAAACGAACACAAATAGTCCATGGCTTCCGTGTATCCGTCCAAACCGTGCCCGGTGATCGTTTTGACGCAGGCAGAACGAAGATAGCTGATCTGCCGAAACGCTTCCCGTTCTTCCACTTTGGAAATATGGACTTCCACCGTCGGAACGGAAACCGCTTTGACCGCATCCAACAGCGCGATGCTGGTATGAGTGTAAGCACCGGGATTGATCACAATCCCGTCCGCACCTTGCAAATATGCTTCTTGAATCCAATCTACCAGATCACCTTCGTGATTGCTTTGTCGGCACACCGTTTCGATCCCGTTTTGCAAGCCGAACTTCTCCACACGGGCGATCAGCTCCGCATATCCTTCCGTACCGTAGTGTTGCGGCTCTCGGATCCCGAGAAGATTCAAATTGGGGCCGTTCAATATATAAAACTTCATGTTTGTTCAAAATCCTTTCTGACGGCATCGGCTGTTTGCAACACATCTCCGTTTACCGCAATTCGACGATCCGCGACCCTGCAATAAATATCGTATCGCTCCTCGTACCGCTTTTGCAATGCCGCACGGTCGGAAGAAAGCGGTCGATCCGCTGTCGGCAACAGATCCTGCAAGGGACGGTCAAGGAAATACAGTCGCCCATTGCGGCGAAGCGCATCCACGTTCTCGGAACGCAGGATCGCACCGCCACCGGTGGCGATCACCGCTCCGGTTTGCTGTGCCGCTTGCGTTTTGAGAACAACGGTCTCCAAATTTCGAAATGCTTCTTCTCCGTCCTCGCAAAAGATCTGTGCGATCGGCTTTCCGGCACGTTCGGTGATCAAACGGTCCAAATCCAAAAACGGGCGTCCCATTTGCTGTGCCAAAGCCGCGCCGACCGTACTCTTGCCGCACCCCGGCATTCCACACAGAACAAGGTTCTCGTTTTTGCGTCGGATCTCGGAAAAAACGCGTTGCACGGTATCGATCGGATAGACCGTATCCAAAAACAGTTCCGAAGCGCGAACCGCCTGTGCGACCAACATAAACAGGCCTCCCTGCGCGGGAATCCCACGCTTTTGCGCTTCCAAGACCAATTGCGGACGAAGCGGATTGTAAACGGCATCCGCCACACCCCGCAAATGCGAAAACGGATCCAAAGAAAGTGCCGTACCGTCCGGGTGCGGAAACATCCCGCACGGTGTGGTATTGATCAAAAGATCGACATCCGCATGTTCCCGTTCCAAAGTTTCATAGGAAATACAACTCCGATCGGGGTGCCGACTGACGCGCAAGATCGTTTTTGCCCCCAAAGCGGAAGCCACGGCACAAGCGGTTTTGGAAGTTCCTCCCGTACCGAGAACGGCAACTTTTTTTCCGGAAAGGTCCAACTTCATATGGCGCAACAGTTCCGTCATGCCGTAAAAATCCGTATTATAGCCTTTTAACTTTCCGTCTCGGCAAACGATCGTGTTGACCGCACCGATGATCTTTGCCTGTGCATCCAACGAATCCAGATACGGGATCACCCGTTCTTTATAGGGAATGGTCACGTTGATTCCGCGAAAATCGCGTTTTCGAAAAAAATCTTCCAATGCATTCGGCGCAAGCTCGCAAAGCTCATACGGATACTCCCCGAGCCGTGCATGGATCATCTTTGAAAAACTGTGACCGAGTTTTTCGGCAATACAACCGTATTCCATCGCAATGGATCCTTTCCGTAAAATCATCGAGAATGACGCACCCGCGGACAACGGAACCTCCGTTTAAAATCGCAGATCCGTCCCGAAGCGCTGGGCTAAAAGATCGCAAAGGACCATTGCCGCAACGCTGTCCACCACCACACGTGCGCGGTGAATGATTGCGGGATCGTGTCTGCCGTGCAATTGCAGAGTCGTATTTTGCATGGTACGCAGATCCACGCTGTCCTGAGGTTGAAAGATCGAGGGAGTCGGCTTGACCGCACACCGAAAAACGATCGGCATCCCATTGGTAATTCCTCCGTTGATCCCTCCGTTGCGGTTACTTGCGGTCACGATCCTGCCGTTTTCCGATCGGAACGGATCGTTTGCTTCGCTGCCGAACATCTTTGCAAAAGAAAATCCGTCACCGAACTCAACCCCTTTGACGGCGGGAATGCTGAACAACGCATGCGAAAGCACGCCTTCTACCGAATCAAACCAAGGTTCTCCGACGCCGCTCGGAACCCCGAGGATCACACTTTCCAAAACCCCGCCGACACTGTCGCCCGCATCGGCAGCTTGCGCGATGGCAGTTTGCATCAACGCTCCCGCAGGATCCGAAAGAACAGGAAACCGTTTTTCTTCCAGCATGCGGATCTGACGTTCACAGTCGGTCCATTCCGCATCCGAGATTCCGGCGAGAGAAGAAATTCGCGTACCGATCCGGATCCCTTTTTCCCGCAGTACGGAAATGACAATGGCTCCGGCTGCCGTCAAAGCGGCGGTCAGTCTGCCCGAAAAGTGACCGCCGCCGCGGTAATCCTGAAATCCGTGATATTTACACCCTGCGGTATAATCGGCATGTCCGGGGCGCGGAACCTCCGGCTGATAATCCCGACTTTTGACATCGGTATTCGGGATCAGGATGCACAGCGGCGTTCCTGTCGTTTTTCCTTCAAACACACCGCTGACGATCCGAAAGGCATCGGGTTCCGTGCGAGCGGTAGAGATCGCACCGTACGGACGGCGCAAATCCAACTGATGACGGATCAACTCCTCATCGATCGGTATTCCCGGGCACAGACCGTCCAAGACCGCTCCGATCTCCTGTCCGTGGCTTTCACCGAACAGCGTTACGGAAACACTTTGACCGAAGGTATTTTTCATGCAAGTCCTCCAACATTCCACGTACTGCGCACCAAATCTTTCCAAGATTCCAGAGGCATTTTTTTGCATTCGCAACTTCCGATTCGATCTACCCAAACCACCGTAACGTCGGTTCCGTCACATTTTTTATCATGCACGACATTCGCCAATACGGATTCCGGATCCGCCTGCAACTCCGTGGGCAAATGCAACTTTCGAAGTACCGGAAACAATCGCGTCCGAACCTGCGGGGCGCACATCGGAAGCATTCCCAACGCCACGCATTCCCCGTGATACAAACCGTTCAAATGCAGTTCCGCTTCGATCCCATGCCCGAGTGTGTGCCCGAAATTCAGGATCCTGCGCGCGCCGGTCTCTTTTTCATCCTGCTCCACCACTTGCTTTTTGATCATCAGCGAACGGGCAATGATCCACTCGATCCGTTCCCACACGTCCTCTTGTTCAAAAGCCGCAAACAGTTCCGCATCCGATGTCAGCGCCATTTTGACCGCTTCGGCAAGTCCGTTTGCAATTTGACGTTGCGGCAACGTATCCAGAACATTCGGATCGATCAGAACCTTTTTCGGCTGATAAAACGCGCCGACGATGTTTTTGATCCCGTCCAAATTGACGGCGACTTTGCCACCGATCGATGAATCCACTTGAGAAAGCACCGTGGTCGGAAGATTGTAAAAATCGATTCCCCGCATGTAAGATGCCGCAACGAATCCCGCCAAATCACCGACAACACCGCCGCCTACCGCAAGGACGCAGTCCGAACGCGTAAAATTCTCCCGCAGAAGGGTTTTGCAAAGCTGTTCCCAGACAAAAACGCTCTTGCTTTCCTCTCCTTGCGGAACTGTCACAACGAACGGTTTCGCGGAAGCTTCGGCAACCGCTTGTGCGTAAGCGGCAGGCACCCCGCGATCGGTGACGATCAATACCTTGCGATTCAGGTCCAAATACGTCCCGACCTTTTGCAAAATGCCGCGTTCGATCACAATGTCATACCCGTTTTGCGGTAAATTCATATGCAATACCATAGCATTTCTCCGTTCAATTCCCGTTTTTGGAATAGGTTCCAATCAATTTCAAACGATCGCAAAACCGCTCTAAGTCTTGCAACATATCAACGCCGTTCGGAGAATGGATCCCCCCCTCCGCTTCTACATAAAAGTAATATTGCCACAACAATTCTTTCATCGGACGGCTGCGAAGAGTCCGCATGTTAAATCCGTGTTGACCGATAACATCCACGGCACGTGCCAATGCGCCCGCCTCGTTCTTCACGGTAAACATGAGAATAAAATGTTCCCCCATTCCCGCTTTCCGATGAAAATTTTCGGAGCGGGAAAATGCCGCAAAGCGCGTAGTGTTGCCTCTTCCGGAATGGATATTGCGAGCCAAAACTTCCAAGCCGAAGATTTGTGCCGCTTCCTCGGAAGCAATCGCGGCAATGCTGCGGTCCCTCCGTTCGGAGACCCACCGTGCCGCCAATGCGGTATTCGGATATTCGATCTGCTCCCAACCGTTCTGCCGAATATAATTCGTGCATTGACCGAGTGCCTGCGGATGGCTGACCACCTGTCGGATCTCCGAAAGTTGGGTTCCCGGAAGAACCAAAAGATCCTGCGTGACCGTAAGTTCCAAGACCGAATTGACCGAAAGCGTTCCGGAAAACATCAGATCCGTGACCTCTCCCACCTCACCGTTGGAGCTGTTTTCGATCGGCAGCACCGCAACATCGCATTGTCCGTTTTCAACGGCACGGTATGCGGATCCGAAATCGCCGTAAGCAATTCTTTGCGCGGTTGGAAACAATTTTCCCGCCGCAATGTGGGCAAAAGCCCCTTCCGTCCCGCTGTATGCGACCCGCATTCCTTCCAAAAGCCGATGCTGATATGCGCGGGAAAGTTCCATATTGTGCTTCATAAACTGCACGTAGTATTCTCGGATCGTTTCGTCTGCGACACGGGGCGCATTGCTTTGCAACAGCCGATCTTCGCGGACGGGATCGTACACCGGGAGTCCGTGCTCCCGCTTATATTGCGCCACTTTCTCTGCCGCCTGCATTCGGCGCACAAACAGCTCTGCCAATTCCGCATCGATCTTACCGATCTCACGTCTGGATTCTTCCAACAGATTTTCCGGTTCCAATTGCTTTGCCCCGCCTTTCGTTCGGTACTCGGACTAGCCGAGGTTAACAGTGTTAACATCAAGTAGTATCATTATACACATTTTTACAAAAAAGTCAAGTATTTTTTCATAAAAACTTGATTTTTTTCAGAAATCGTGTTAAAATAGTGAAAAATAGGCAAAGTTCCGCTTGCCGTTTCGATCGGTAAATCCTGTTTACAACGGAGGAGATATGGAAGAATACTACGCAACCGAAGCCATCCGCGAACGGTTGATCATTGCGGGGATTCGCGAATTGGAATTGCACGGTTTGAATGATTTTTCTCTCAGACGCGTTGCCATGTCCTGCGAGGTATCCTGTGCCGCCCCCTACCGCCATTTTAAAGGAAAAGAAGATTTGATCTTGGAGATCATCCGATACATCAATCGGCAATGGGAATTGTTGCAGGAGCAGATCACGAATGCCTTCCCGCAAGATCTGAAAAAGCAATTGGTCGAGATCGGCATTGCGCACATTCGATTCTGGATCGCCAACCCCAATTTTCGTTCCGTGCTCCTTTTGGAAGAATCTTCCGCAAACGACCCGCGCAGTTCCGAACGCAAAAAGATCAGTGGCAAATTAAACGATGCGGTACGTTCCTATTGTACGGAAAATCGGATCTCTTCAAAGCAAGCCGAGGAGATCGCTTATGCCTACCAAGCTTTGATCTACGGAACGGTTCTGATGCTCGGAAATCAAGAGTTGGGAAACACACCGGAAACCATAACACGTATCCGTTCGCGCCTGACTTCCGTACTCTCTCTACCGGAAACTTGAGCAGATCCTGCGGTATTGACGAAAAAACAGCGGTCGACAAAAAGAGCTGTCGTATTGACGGACACCTGCAAATATGGTATAATAGATAC
>CAYPIV010000024.1:9535-9642 GCA_964410895.1 uncultured Ruminococcus sp.
GCGGTTTTGAGAATTGTAAAAGTAACGGCAGGCGTAAAAAACTTACGCCTGCCTCAGACTGTAGACAAAAAGAGCTGTCGTATTGACGGACACCTGCAATTATGGTA
>CAYPIV010000025.1:0-9264 GCA_964410895.1 uncultured Ruminococcus sp.
TTTCAAGTCTTGACAACCGCACCGAGGTCGAAACGGAGATCCGCGCACAGATCGACCGCATGAACCGCAAATTGGTCTCCTATAAGCAGGTACGAAACGTGGAATTTCGTTACGAGCCGTTTGAGCGGACCACTTCCCGCAAGATCAAACGGCACACCGTTCAATAACGATGATCTCAAAAATACGGCGCAGACGCAAACGCGGTCTGCACCGTATTTTTTCTTTTGAAAAGCGTCGGTTCGCCGACCGCCGTTTTTTCAATCTCCGCTTCGGAGTCGCCCATGAGGAATCGGGATCTTCGCAACCGTACGATCCGATATTCGACGGATCCGCATGCAACGTGTCGGGAAGATTCCGAAACGGGACGCTCCATAGCTCGCACCGTCTCGAAAATTCCGATCGTTGCGGGATCTATCCGGCGGAAGTGCGGATCCCGTAACTTTTGGCATATGCTTCCGCATACGAATCTCCCGGACATTTGACGGTCAAAGAAGAGGAACAGTTTTCAAAAATGCCGTAGCACATCACCGTTACCGAATGCGGGATCCGTACACTTCGAAGGGATATGCATCCGGAAAAGGCAAACCAACCAATGCTCTCGATTCCATCCGGCAAGATCACTTCTTCCAAAGCCGAACAATTTTGAAAAGCACGATCACCGATCGCCGTAACGGGAAATCCATCCACCTCGGACGGCACTTCCACCCGCCGTGCGGCACCCGTATAAGTCAGTAAAGTAACGGTACCGTTTTCTGTCCGATACGTAAACGCGATCGGATCGGAAGAGGTCGCGTCCGACTCCGTTTTTCCGCTCTCCCATTCCGCAATGGACTGTTCCAATTGCCGAACGACGGCTTCATGGGAGATCTGCTCCACGTACCGTTCCGTTTTACACTGCAAAAGCTCTTCCTGCAATTGTTTCACCAATTCCTCATAGTATTGCAACTTTGTCTGCATAGAACGGTCCGTTTCTTGCGAATTCACCGCATCCTGTACAACAGATCCCGCCGTACCGTCCGTACGCGCCTTGTCCCCGTCGCTCATGTCGGAACAACCGCATAACAGCAAGCACAGCAATACGATAAAAAATCCTTTCGTTTTCATTGACACCCCTCCTTTTTCTTTCATCATACCACACACCGCCTGTCAAATGAGCGAGAATTCGGGTGGCAGATCTTCTATTTTCAAACAAATCTCTTGACATTTATTTTGCAAATGCTATAATAAGAAACAGAAACCGATGTGTTTCTTTGTTGCATCTGTTCATAAAAATTCGAAAAGGAGAAAAGGATGAACGAATATCGGCTTTTTTACCGAACCCCGGCAACCTGTTTCAATGAAGCACTCCCGCTCGGAAACGGTTTTTTGGGGGCAATGATATACGGAAAACCCGACTTTGAGACCATTCCCTTAAACAGCGACACGCTTTGGAGCGGGAAACCCGGAAGCTACCTGACGGACGGTGCATACGAAGCCTATTGTAACGCACAAACAGCCATCTTAAACGAGGATTACGATACCGCGCATTCTCTTCTTGCGGAGCAATTCGCCAATGCGTACTGCGCATACTATCTTTCTCCCGGAAAATTGCAGATCCGATATTCCGATCCCGACCCCTCCGACTATTCCCGATCTTTGGATATCGAAAACGGGATCGCATCCATGTCCTGTACTTCCCACACAGCCGAACACTTGATCTCCTACGGTGCCCGTGCAATGCTTTCCAAACTTTCCCTGAACAAAAGTATGACCGTGACCGTTGGTTTGGATCCGCTGTTGCGCGGCAATTACCGAAACAGCGAAGATACCGTCCTGTGGGAGGGGCAATGCCCTGTTGCCATCGAAAACGATCGGATCACCGACTACGGAACGGAAGGCACCCGCTTTTGCATTGCGCTTCGCGCGCGGACCGATGGGGTGCAAAGCATTCAAGACAACGAGATCGTGATCTGGGACGCAACTGTGATCGAGCTGTACCTGACCTTGGAGAACAGTTATGTCAATTATGCCGATAATCAGGGGACCGATTATCAAAAGCGTGCGCTCTCTCACCTGCGGAACGCGATGCAAACGGGATACTCTCGGATCCGAGACGATCACAGCGAATATTATCGGACGCACATGCACAAAGCGGAATTGAATTTGAACACGCCCGCGCGAACGTCCGATACCGTAGAACGTCTGATGGAACCCGACAAACAGGCGGACATGGTGGAATTGCTGTTCAATTACGGAAAATATTTAACGATCGCAGCCTCCTCGGACGGCAGTCATGCCACCAATTTGCAAGGGATCTGGTGTGAACAGTTGATCGCCCCGTGGCATGCGGATTATCACACCAACATCAATGTGGAAATGAACTATTGGCCCACTTTGATGTGCAACCTGCCGGCGTTTCATCACCCCATGATCGATTTGATCCGAACCGTATCGGAAACGGGACGTCTGACCGCACGTCATTATTATCACGCCAACGGATTCGTCTGCCATCACAATGCGGACATTTGGGGATATACGACCCCTGCCGGCGGGGTCGGTCGGGAACACGATCCGCTCAACCCGGTCTACTCTTTTTGGAGCGGTGCGTCCGGATGGCTCTGCGAGCATCTGTTTGCCCACTATGAATACACGCAAGACAAGGATTACCTCAAAGAGACTGCCTATCCGATCATGAGATCGGCTGCGGAATTCTATTTGGACATTCTGATCCCCGTGGAAGATCGCATGGTGATTTGCCCTGCCACATCCCCCGAAAACTTTTTCATCGACCGAAACGAAGTTCGAAGATCGGTAGCCAAATGGTCCGCCATGAGTCAAAGCATTGTACTCGGGCTGTTTCAAAACTGCATTCGGTGTTGCGAAATTCTCCAAACGGACGATGCATTTCGAACGAGATTGCAAGAGATCGTCCCCATGCTCAAACCGTTTTCTTTGAATGCCAACGGGACCCTGACGGAATGGGACCGTGATTACACGGAATTTGATCCGCAACATCGGCATGTGTCGCATCTTTACGGTTTGTACCCTGCCAACTTGATCACTTCCGATGCGGAAGATCAAACCGTCATTTCCGCAATGAAAAAAACGCTGGAGACCCGCGGAGACGACGGTACCGGTTGGGCACTTGCTTGGAAAGCCTGCCTTTGGGCAAAATTGAAAGAAGGCGATCACGCATGGAAGCTGATCCTCCGTCAACTGCAGTACAAACCGAGCAATGAGACCAAAATCGTGATGAAATTCGGCGGCGGAACGTATGCCAACTTTTTTGACGCACACCCCCCGTTTCAAATCGATGGAAATTACGGGATCACCGCGGCGATCGCCATGCTGTTTTTACAATGCGAGGACGAAAAAGTGAAACTTCTTCCCGCTTTGCCACGAGGATTGGATCACGGCAGTATCACGGGATTGCTGGCAAAGGGAAACGTCACCGTAGATCTGTTTTGGGATCGCGGGATCCTCACCCATGCGGTCTTGTGTTCCCCGCTCCGACAGACCGTTACGGTTCGGTACCGCAATTCCGATCTCTCGGTCACCCTACTGCCGGAGGAAAAAGCGGAACTGTCCGTTTCGGATTTTGATCCGGCAGGAAGGAAACAGCAGATCGAAAACTCCGTTTTTCCGTGAGGATTCCCCTCCTTCGGGAAGCCGTCTTGACCGATTCGGTCGAGACGGCTTTTTCCGCAATTGAGCATGGCTTTCGTACCGTCACGGACCGAGAACGGCTTTTCATTCCATGCGGGATCTTGCGATGGAGATCCGTTTTGTCAAATTCGGATCGTGTATTTCTCTTTTTGCAAGTATTTTTTTGCGGAATTGACACGATTTCGGGCACTTTTGCTTTTCTTATTTGTCTTTTTGTCGAGCGTTTTTCCTCTTTCATTCGGATTATTTTTCTAAAATTATGTACAAGCTGACTTTTTTATGGTATAATAGTCGCAGGAAAGTCTTGCTTTGCAAGCCTTTGGCTGTGCCTTTGCATGCTGCGCATGCCCTGCGACATTGACGGCTTTGCAAAAATGCTCTTGCAAGCAAGCGTTCTGCGGTACGGGGGTATCCGTTGTTCTGTTCTGCTTACACGAAAACGGCATTTTATGAACGATCCCGTTCAAACCGTTCGTCCCGCTCCATCACTGATAAAACAATGCAAAAACAATAACGAGCTTCACGACTGTATTCGTGATCTCCGGAAAGGATCCATCTACATATGAGTCAAAGAAACGAACATTTCGGCCGTCCGAGGTCCGAGCGGACCGATTTTGCAAACATCGGATCCGAGCGCTCCGATCATGCGGATCTTTCCGTCACGGGAGGATCGGAAAACAATATTCACGGCGCTTATGAAAACGGTGCGGTGATCGGCAGAAACGCGGTACGTGAGCTGTTGGAAACCGAGCGCTCCGTGGACAAGCTGTTGGTTCAGCGGGGAGAACGGAAGGGCTCCGTTGTTGCCTTGGTTGCAAAAGCCATTGAGCGCGGGATCCCGGTCGTGGAGACCGAAAAATCCAAATTGGACAGCATTGCCGGTTATGCGCCGCATCAAGGGATCATCGCATTTGCCGCAGAAAAAGAGTATTGCACCGTTGAGGACATTCTTGCCATTGCGGAAGCGCGGAAAGAACCCCCGGTCCTTGTGATCTGTGACGGGATCACCGACCCGTACAACCTCGGTGCGATCATCCGCTGCGCCGAATGTTGCGGTGCGCACGGGATCATTATTCCCAAACGACGCGCAGCGGGATTAAGCCCGCTGGTAACCAAAGCTTCTGCCGGCGCGATCGAACATCTTGCCATTGCCAAAGTCTCCAACATTGCGTCCACGGTTTCCCTGTTGAAGAAAAAGGGAATCTGGACTTTCGCCGCGGAAGCGGGCGGAAACGACCTGTATCATACCGATTTCAAAGGAGCCTGTGCGTTGGTGCTCGGAAGCGAAGGAAACGGAGTATCGCCGCTGGTCCGTAAGACCTGCGATGCCGTTGTTTCCATTCCCATGTACGGAAAAGTCAATTCTTTCAATGTTTCCACCGCCGCCGCCGTACTGCTGACGGAAATCGCACGGCAACATCATCCCCTGTCATAACGTGCCGTATCTTTCACATTTTCCATTCTATGAAAGGAGACCGATATGAAAAAAAACGCCGACGGCACCGTATCCGAATTGTTAAACAAACTTCAGGCAGCTTATTCGGCTCCTTCCCGCCAAAAGCAAAAAACATCGAAAAAGAAAAAAATACAGCCGTCCGAAGACGCTGAATTGGAACGCAAACTGCGTGCCGCTTTGAATGAAGTGGCTCCCTCCCCGCAACCTTGTTCCAAAACACGGCAAGTATCCGAAACAAGTCCGCAAACTTCCAAGCCATCGGAGCCGCCCATTCGATCCGAAAAAGCAGTTGAAGCATCGGACTCCGATCCGAAAAAACAAGGTCCCGAATCGAAGTCGGAGTTGCAAGAAACCTCTGTCCCCGAATCCACGGTTAAAAAAACGATTGCAAAAAAGCCAAGTGTTTCTTCCGAAAAGCGGAAAGCGCAGAAAACTTCCGATTCGGATCTCGCCGAAAGTATTTCCGATTCGAAACCTTCGGAACCGCCTATCCCCGCAGACGATTCCAACGCAGACCCTTTGGAGCAAGATTTCGCCACAAACATTCCGAAATTTGCAGTTTCCGGGTGCGATCCCACCACAAATGTTTCAAATTCGGATCTTTCCGAGAAAACAATTACCGCAGCAGAAGTTCATGATTCGGAGATTCTTAACTTTACAGCGGAAGATCCGCCCCCTGTTTCCGATAACGCGGAACTTTTTTCAAGCGAGATCGAACGTTCCGATCCTGTTTCCCCCGTCGGTGACTATCATGTGGGTTCCAAATGGGATTCCGATTTCCAATCTTCCAATTTTGAGAAGAATTCAAGGTCCAATTCCACCACTCGGAAATCAAGGTCCACACATTCCTTAAAGAAAAGCAAACGCAAACGGACCGACGATCCCATCGGTGCTTCCGCCGTTGATTTCACAGACGCCGATGCAGATGTTTCGGCAAACGATATCAAATCGGAGATCTCGTTCAAACGATCCTCCGCCGCCGAACAAAAAGCAGTAGAGGATACGTCATCGGCTCTGTCCGTTTCCAACGCAGCGTCAAAGAAGAACCCCGTTTTGCAGACGCCCTCAACCGCTGAGCCGCCGGAACCGAAATCGGTTTCCGATCCTCCCGCTGTGACTTGCTTTGGAGAGACCGCGATGCCGACCGAAAGTACCGTTTCCCATGCTCCCGATGATCTTCCGACCGTTCCGCAACCGCAAAAAAGCGAACCGATCCGAATCGTCCCCAAGAGCAAAACGGCTCCGGAGCCGCCTAAGGAAGATCCTTTGCCACCATCGGAACCGCCGACCGCACCGATCGTTATTTTGCCGCCGAAAGTTCCCATGAAAGAACCGCAACCGAGGTCGGCGCCGGAGGCGATCGTGATCCGTCCCGAGGGATCCCGCGCCGAAAAACTGCAGCACCATATTATTCCTCCCACCGAAAAGGACGTTGCACCGATCCCTACGGCAACAGAACCGCAACCTGTCCAACAAAAACCGATCCTGATCGGAAAAAAGGACGATACAGCTATGAACAAAAAAACGAACACATCCGACAATGTCGCGAAAAACTCCCCCGCACCGTCCAAAAAGAGTTCCGTGACCATGGTGCCCCACGATCACCGTTTTTCCGGAAAGACCGTCGCAAAGTCAGAACGTTCCGATGCATCGGATCCGACTGTCTCCGATTTTTCCAAGCGGGAAAGCAAAAAAGCGAAGTCATCGGGGCTTACCGCCGAAAGCACAACCGGTTCGCTTTCCAAGCAAACCGTCCAACAGGCGCCCCCCCTTTCCGACACGGTAAAAAAAGGAAAGCAAGCACAGCCGACCGCGGAGAAAAGTGACGCATTGCATTCTGCCGAGAAAACCGAAACTGCCGTGAGAACCGCCCCCGCCAAAAATGCGGGAAAGCAACATCATCCGCAAAAAAAGAAGCCCGTGCCGCATCCCGCCCCCGAAACCCGTTCGGAAGAAGGATTGGACGAAGTGTTGGAAGAACTTCCGCACACCGAGCAGACCGCGCAGAATCCGGAAACGGCTTTTACACCGTCCACGCAAGCTTCCGAAAGTCCTCAGTCGGAAGATCGGGAAACATTTGAACGTTCCTTGTACGACGCCGTCCGCAAGAAAAGCGGACTGACCGAAGATGACATCATGATGATGTTTGAATTGGGATACGAAAACGAACTCGGACGTACCGTGGGTTACGAAACGCTCAAAAAGCTGAAATCCGAGCATCTGCGTCAGGTCAGCCGAACCCACCGCAAGCACTATCGAACCGCGTTCGGATACCGCGGCGTTGAATACGGCGGAACGCAGGACCGCGAAAAAGTATTGGCGGCATATCATACCGACCGCATCCTTTTGGCGTTCCGCATGATCGCAACCGCCGTGTTGACGCTGTTGCTGTTGTTTGTGGACATGCCGCAGATCATCGGCGCCTCTTTTGCGGAAGCTCTTGTTTCCAAACCGTTTTTGACACCTGCTTTGGAACAGGTCCTGCTGACGCTTTGCGCGTTGACCTCGATCCGACAGATCAATGCCGGGGTACGACAATTCTATAAATTCGCTCCGACCCCCTACTCCGTATGCGGTATTTTGATTCCCCTCGCCTTTCTTTACAATTTGGCGGCTTTCTTTTTGCCGTTACCCGCAATGAGTTTTGTGTTTGCGTTGGTGTTGCTGATGACGGTATTTTGCGACGTACTTCGCATGAACTGCGAGCTTCGGTCTTTCGCAATCCTCTCCGCAGAAGGCAAAAAGACCGTTTTGGAACCGACCGTACCGAGAAAAAAGAAACTTCGCCAAGGAGATCGCATTGTCAAGATCGTAAGCGACGAGATCGGCGAACCCGCCTACCGCGTTTGCACAACCGAAGAGACCGTTGGTTTTTTCCGCCGATTCAATTGTATAGAATCGGCTTCCAAACCGTTTATGATCCTTTTGATCATGATGCTTGCGTTTGCCGTTGCAGCCGCATTTCTTGCGGCGATTCTCACCCTTTCTCTTACCGCTGCCGTGCAGGCATCGATAACGATTTTGGCAATTTGTGCGCCGATCCCCGCCATTTTCAGCTACTTCTATCCCCTGTTTCGTGCCAACAAGTTGCTTTCGCATTGCAATTGTACGTTGATCGGAGAAGAGGGAGTGGAAGAGTTTGACCGTGAAAAGACCGTTATTTTTGCGGACACGGATCTTTTCAACGCAAAAATACACTCGGAAACCCTGTTGCAAACAAACGAACATTTTGAAGCGGACCGATCTTTTGCGGAAAGTCTCTTCAAAAAGCTCGGCGGTACGCTCGGGCAACTTGCACCGAGCAACGGAACCGCAACATCGAAAATTTCGGTCTCCGTGATCCGCGTCACCGACGGCGGCGTGGAAGCGATCGCCGAAAATCGGCATCACATTTTGCTGGGAAATGAAGCGTTTCTCAGCAGAAACGGAATCAAGATTCCCAAGGAAAGCAGTGACCGAGCTTTGCGTCGGACTGCGGACGTTGCACTCATGTACATGGCAGTTGACGGCTCTTTGCGGTTGAAATACGAGATCCGATATGCCGTCAATTCCGAGTTTGAAGAAAAGATCTCGGAGCTTGCTTTTTACAAAACGGAGGTCGGGATCCAAACTTACGATCCCAATATCACCGAGGCATTCCTAACAGGGATCCGCGGCGAAAACGCCGATCCCGTGCGGGTGATCCTGCCCGGTCGGTTTGACGAAAATGCAAATCCGGAACTTTCGGATACCGGCGCGATCTGCATGGGTGCGGCGGAAAATATTACCGCAACGCTCTACACTGCCGTCGGCATCGGCGCCGCGCGACGTTTCGGCATGCGCATGCAGATTATCTCTTCCCTGATCGGCTTCGGAGCAACGCTTCTGTTCTTGCTGTTGCAGTCCAATCCGCTTCCGGGAATCCTTGCCATTGCGGCATACCAGCTGTTCGGAGTATTGGTGTCTTTCCTTGCCACACATTCCGAGCTCAACCGCGCGACCCTGCATTTGAACGGGTAACATTCAGAAAGGACATTCTTTAGGTTTATGAACTCAAATCGCCCCAACAGTACCATCCTCAAATCCGTATCCAAGCCCGGGCGTTACGCGGGCGGCGAATACGGACCGATCTTAAAAGATCCCGCATCCGTAAAAGCAAGATTTGCTTTTTGTTTTCCCGATAC
>CAYPIV010000026.1:0-9215 GCA_964410895.1 uncultured Ruminococcus sp.
CAAAATTGGTGGTGCTGTTTGTTCCCGCCCCTGTGTTTGGGATCCGCAACGGTTTCTGCGGAAGACGCGGAAGAACAATTTGTCGCAGTCGGATTCACTCCCGATCAATATAAGATCATCACGGAAAGCGATCGACCGGTCTACAAAGCGCGATTTAAGATATTGGAGGTCATCAACAGCTTGTTTTCCTGAGTTTCCGTCAAAGATCACCGCTTCGGTAAAACGCGTGTGCCAAAAAGGCAACACAAGTTTACCGAAGCGGTCTTTTTCGGAACTGACGGAACCGAATCTCCGTTTTCGACTCGATCACTCATCGGAACGATCCGAATGAAACAAATAATATTTTGCAAGACCGCCGGAGGAAGTCTCACGGTAATCGCTTAACAGGTGTTTTCCGGTTTCATACATCACCTTGACCACCATGTCGAAGCTGATCTTTCCGGAATCCGCCAGAAAATTGGCAAGAGACAGCGCATTGATGGCGCGCATGGCGGCAACCGCGTTGCGCTCGATGCAAGGGATCTGGACCAAACCGTTGATCGGATCGCAAGTCAGTCCCAAGTGATGCTCCATCGCAACCTCGGCAGCGTATTCGATTTGCCCGAGCCCCATACCGAACAACTCCGCAAGAGCCGCGGCAGCCATGGAGCAAGCAGAACCGATCTCCGCCTGACATCCGCACTCCGCACCGCTGATCGAAGCATTTTTCTTGATCAAATTTCCGATCAGACCGCCGGTAGCCAACGCGTGAAGCACGTCCTCATCCGAAAATTTTCTGGAATCCTGCATATATTTTAAGACCGACGGAAGAACCCCGCAAGCGCCGCAGGTTGGGGCGGTCACGATCACCCCACCCGATGCGTTTTGTTCACCGACGGCAAACGCATAAGAACATACCAACCGATTTTCCTGCGTTTGTGCCGACTCGTCGATATGCCTCTGGTGATACAAAATTTGCGCTCTCCGCTTGGTTCCGAGCCCTCCCGGGAGCGTACCGGTCGTGGTCAGCCCCGCATGAATGGATTGCTTCATCACTTCCCAAATATCCGCTAAATAGGAAAACAGATCTTTCCCCTCACACTGTTCCGCGTATTGCCAAAGGCGCAAATTATTCGTTCGGCAATACCGAGCGATCTCGGCGTAGGAATTGAGAGGATACACTTCCCTGCCGTCACCGGACTCGGAATCCGCTCCCTCTCCCTCGATACGGATACTGCCGCCGCCGACGCTGTATACGCGAATACTCCCGAGAGACCGACCGTTGGCAAACGGTTCAAAATCCATAGTGTTCGGGTGTACGGTACAGGGAGTCTGTTTGTCAAAAAGGATCCGGCAAGGCACCGGTGCCAATGTTTCGTGAATGATTCGGTCCGTTCCGTGCCCGGAACCGGTCAAAGCCAAGGAACCGTATAAAGTAACCGAAAAAAAGTCCGCATTCGGATATCTGACTTTCAAGATCCGAGCGGCTTTTTCCGGTCCCATGGTATGAGAGCTGGACGGTCCTCTTCCGATTTTATAAAGTTCTTTTAAAGATTGCATAATACCTCCGTTGCCTTTGCCGATCCTGCAGGTCCGACATCGTTTCGATCCCGTTTTTCGGTATGGTAAAGTTACCGATCCTACGACCTTACGGTTGCATCCGTTTTGCAAGGTCAAACGGTTCCCACGGCAAGGCGCCGTTCTAAGTTTATTATACCTCTTCTTCGTTCAAAAGTCAAGAAAAGAATCTCGTTTTACACCGTGCGCAGAAAGGATCGGCCCCCCGAAATACCGGTGGGGTCCGAGTCTCGAATCCTCTTTCAAAACGACGATCGCCAACCGCATTCTCCCGAAAGGATTTTCGAAAAACGGGAACCATCCACTTGACAATGCCATTTCCCGTATTGTATAATGGTAATGGATCGTTTGATCCGTACTTGAAAGAAAGGAACCCGCTCGGAACCATGAAAACGGCAGAAGTTGCAAAAAGAAGAATCTTCACCTGTTCGGATCGTTACCAAAAAACGGGAATGTGCCTGCGGATCGTTGCGCTCATGCTTCTGCTGGCATCCGTAACGGGATGCACCAGCACGGGAACGCGCGCGGACTATTTAAAGGAACATCCTTTAACGGATGCTCCCGCTTCCGAAGAAACCACAGCATTTCTCCCCCAAAAGCCATCCAAAAAGCGCGTTGCACTGACATTTGACGACGGTCCGAATTACCTCAATACCGAAATCGTTTTGGATGCTTTGGAACAGTATCAATGGAAAGCCACTTTTTTTGTTGTAGGCAACAGAATTACCAACGAAAGCAAAAATACTTTGCTGCGAATGGCTTCCGCCGGGCATGAGATCGGAATTCACGGGTACACCCATACCAACGATCGCGATCATTATTACGACACCTGTACCGATGCCGTTTACGAAGCGGAAATTTCCAATACCGTCAGTGCCATTCAAACATATCTTCCGGACTATACCCCGCGCTTAATGCGTCCCATCGGAGGGCGGATCTCCAACGAACGCGTGCAGAAATCTCCGTATGCGATTATTTTGTGGAGCATTGACACCGAGGATTGGAACCACAAATACTATTCCGGAATTTCGGACGAAGAAGCGGAAGAACGTGTTAACATCATTGTACAAAACGCACTTCGCGATGTCAAAGACGGCGACATTATTCTGTTGCACGATATTTACCAAAGTTCTGCCGATGCCACAGCCGTGATCCTTGCCGAACTTTACGCCATGGGATTTGAAGTCGTAACCGTTTCCGAATTGCTCGGCAACGACCCGCATCCGGGAGTGATCTATACCGCGGGCTTGCCCGTTACATAATATCGGTCTTTTGCCGTCGATCGGATCTTACGGCAGAAAAGATCAAAAGCATCGCCGCCGAGGGTATCGGCGGCGATGCTTTTTCCTTAAAATGCGATCTTCTGCTCGATGTATTCCTTTAAACCTGCAATCGGAATACGAACCTGTTCCATAGTATCACGGTCACGAACGGTCACACAGTGATCGGCGGGCTTGGTTTCATCACCGACGGTCTCAAAGTCAACGGTAATGCAAAGCGGGGTCCCGATCTCGTCCTCGCGACGATACCG
This sequence comes from uncultured Ruminococcus sp., assembly GCA_964410895.1. Lineage (GTDB taxonomy): Bacteria > Bacillota > Clostridia > Oscillospirales > CAG-272 > UMGS1865. Next base: position 3,089 of record CAYPIV010000026.1, read on the forward strand.
TTTGCCGATAGAACCCGTCTCATCGTAATCGACCATAAAATACTTGGACAATTCATCGTAGATTTCGCCTGCTTTTTCGGACAGCTTTTTGGACAGTGGCAAAACAGCGGCTTTATACGGTGCCAACGCAGGATGCAAATGCAGAACGGTGCGCACATCGTTCTTTTCCGCATCGATCACTTCTTCATCATATGCATCTACCAAAAATGCCAACGCGACCCGATCCGCGCCCAGAGAAGGCTCAATAACGTACGGAATGTAATGCTCATTGGTCTCCTGATCGAAATAACTCAGGTCCTTACCGCTGAATTTTTCGTGCTGACCGAGGTCATAGTCGGTACGGTCGGCAATTCCCCACAGCTCACCCCAACCGAACGGGAACAAAAACTCAAAATCGGTCGTTGCTTTGGAATAGAAACAAAGTTCCTCCGGATCATGATCGCGCAACCGCAAATTTTCTTCGCGCATTCCCAAATTGAGAAGGAATCGATGGCAGTAATCCTTCCAAAAAGCAAACCACTCAAGATCCGTTCCCGGCTTGCAGAAAAATTCCAATTCCATTTGTTCGAACTCACGGGTACGGAAAATAAAGTTTCCGGGGGTGATCTCATTCCGGAAGGATTTTCCGATCTGAGCCACACCGAACGGCAACTTTTTGCGTGCGCTTCTTTGCACATTCGAAAAATTCACAAAGATTCCCTGTGCCGTTTCGGGGCGGAGATAAACCGTGCTGGAATTGTCTTCGGTAACACCGATAAACGTTTTGAACATCAAATTAAACTTTTTGATATCGGTAAACGTCTTTCCGCCGCATTGCGGGCATGCGATCCCTTTGTCGCGAATATAATCCGCCATTTGTTCAAAGCTCCATCCGGCGGGATTATCGTCCAAATGATTTTGAAACGCGTAATCTTCAATCAGTTTGTCGGCGCGATGACGCATCTTACACTGCTTGCAATCCATTAACGGATCGGAAAAGCCGCCAACATGTCCGGATGCGACCCATGCTTGCGGGTTCATAATGATCGCACTGTCAAGACCGACGTTGTATTTGCTTTCCTGCACGAATTTCTTCCACCATGCCCGCTTCACGTTGTTTTTAAATTCCACGCCGAGCGGACCGTAATCCCATGAATTCGCCAAACCGCCGTAAATCTCGGACCCCGGAAAAATAAAACCTCTTGTCTTGCAAAGCGCGACAATTTTCTCCATTGTTTTATCCATATTGTTCATGTCTGTTCACCTCTTTGTTTAGATTCCACTTAACATCCATTCTATTGTAACATGTCTTTTGAACGCTGTCAAGCATTCCGGATCATTTTTCGCATGCCCGTTTGGCTGCCGTCAGCGTATTTTGCATCAGCATGGTGATCGTCATCGGTCCTACACCTCCCGGGACCGGTGTGATATACGATGCCAACGGCTCCGCCTCCGCATAGTTCACATCTCCGATCAATTTTCCGTCCGCAGAGCGATTCATTCCGACATCGATGACGACCGCTCCCGGCTTGATCATATCCGCCGTAATGAAATTCGGCTTTCCGACCGCAACGACCAAGATATCGGCACACCGCGTGATCTCCGAAAGATTTTCGGTATGGCTGTGACAAACCGTGACCGTTCCGTTGGCATGCAACAGCAACATTGCCATCGGTTTTCCGACAATATTCGATCTTCCGACGACAACGCAACGCTTGCCTGCTACGGAAATTCCGGAGCGGGCAAGCAATGCCATAACTCCCGCAGGAGTACACGGCAAAAGATCACACCCGCCGAGCATCACCCGCCCAACGTTATACGGGTGGAACGCGTCCACATCTTTCTCCGGAGTGATCCGCAGCAGCACTTCCGATTCCCGCAAGTGTTTCGGCAACGGAAGCTGCACCAAAATACCGTGAATGCGCGCATCGCCGTTTAAACGGTCGATCAAAGTAAGCAATTCTTCCTGCGCAGTCGTTTCCGGAAGTTCATACGTCTCGGAATAGAATCCGACTTCCTCGCACGCTCTCTTCTTATTCCGTACGTACACCAACGATGCGGGATCGGTACCGACGATCACAACGGCAAGTCCCGGAACGTAGCCGTATGTCCGACCGAAAGCGGCCGTTTGTTCTTGGACCTCCGCACGGATCTGCGCCGAGATCACTTTTCCGTCAATCCGAATCCCCATCGTGTTTCTCCTCGGTTGTTGAGATTGCATCTGCGATTGCGTCCGTGCAAGACCGATCGGATCGCTCCTCCGCTACGGAAGCGACAGTTTCATCGGCAGAAAGGTCCGCTTTGTCGGATCCCATCGGGTCCTCCCGTGCTCCGGGCGGATCATCGGTCGGATCCGTGTCGGGCGAGGGTTCCGCTTCGGATCCTTGCCGCATTGTGGAGATCCGTTCCAAAGCCTCGGACTTGGACGCCGTCATGCGGTCCAAAAGAAGATCCATTTGTTCTTTGGCGCGTGCTTCCGATTCCAACCGTTCCCGCTCCAACCGCTCTGCAACTTGGGCAAGTTCTTCTTCGGTCGGTACCTTCGGGGCAGTCTCGGTCACAGTCATAAACTCGTGGTTACGGATCCCCATGGCAAAAAGAACGATCAAAGCAATCGCTCCGGATAAGAAAAACGCCAAACCGAGCAACTGCGAAATACGGATCCCCGTATTTCCGAGATATAAACTGTCGGTTCGAAATCCTTCGATCAACATTCTTCCGAAACCGTACCATGTGAAATACATCAAAGCGATCTGACCGTCAAACCGTTTCTTTTTATAACAGAAATTGATCAACGTAAATCCGATCAAATTCCACACACATTCATAAAAGAAAGTGGGGTGAAAACACGCCGTTGCGGCACCGACGCGATTCGGATACAGATTCATCCGCAAAGCGGAAAACAAAGTTCCCTCTCCGGACGGAAGCGTAAACTCACGGTTGAAGAAATAAAACCGAGTGGTATCGGTGATCAAATACCCATAGGCTTCCCCGTTGAAAAAGTTTCCCCAGCGTCCGATCGCCTGCGCCAACATCACTCCCGGCGCCGCCATGTCAAACAATTTCAACCATTTGATCTTTTTGATTTTGCACATGATGAAAATACCGAGACAACCGCCGATGATCCCACCGTAAATGCCGAGACCGCCCTCCCAAATGGCGATCACATCCCAAAGGCTGTTATAGACCCCTTCTCTGTGATTGAGAACATAATATAACCGTGCGCCGATCACACCGAGGAATACCGTTAAGAGTCCGACGTCAACAACGTCCTCCGGTGGAATGCCTTCGTTCTTTTTTCCTCGGTAAGCCGTGTACAGAAATGCCAGCACGATCCCGAAAGTAATGAGGATCCCGTACCAGCGCACCTCTAATTTTCCGAACAAGGTAAAAGCAACCTTATTCAGCGTGAATTCATCGATTCCGAGTCCGGGAAATGCAATTTTGATCACAGCAAATTCCTCCTTATGGTTCTTTATCGTCCGCCGTATTCAGCGGAAAGATCACGGAAAGTACCGATTGCTCTTTGCAAAACAGCTGTCGCAACAACGCGTTTGCATCCTCAACGGTGACTTCCAAAAGCAAATTCGGATAATCAAACAATTCGGTTCCCTCCATGACGTGCGTCAGCAGATTTTCCGCGATCTCTTCCGTGGAATCGTATGCGCGGATCTCATCGGCGTACAGTACACGGCGGCAACGTTCAAACACCGGTTCCGAAATTCCGGTTTGCGTGATTCTCTCCAAATACTCCCAAAATTCGGAATACACCGCATCCGGATCCTCGCTTTCCCCGGAAATACAATTGAATGCAAAACTGTCTCCGATGGAATACCCGTAGGAAAAAGCGGGTGTCAGCAGTCCCTTTTCAAACAACGTGTTGTAGAAAGACTCACAACGCGAAAAGAGCACTTCGTTTAAGATCGCCATCACCGCGTCTCGGCGCAAACGCTGTTTGCAATCGTTCGAAACGAAGGGATCCCGAATGCCAATGGAAAATACCGGTTTTGCAAGTTGCATCCGCTCCTCAACGCGATGCACCGACGGACCGTTCGGCTCCTGCGGCAGGATCCGTTGCACCGTTTGCGGCGGATCGGACCGTTCCCGTTGCGAAAAAGCGGAATCAACACAACCCTGCACGCGGGAAGGATCCACATTGCCGCAAACGATCAGCACCATATTGGACGGGCAGTAGAACAAGCGGTGGCATTCGTACAACATGGAGGGGGTAATTTCGGAAATGGACGCTTCCGAACCGCAAATACCGTTTCGGATCGGATGCTTGGCATATAATGCCCGCAACAAACCGCGGTAGCACCGTTCCCACGGGTGATCCTCATACATTCGGATCTCCTCCGCAATAATTCCCCGTTCCTTTTGAATGGAAGCTTCGGTGAAATACGGGTGCGTCACCATGCGCAACAGTTCTTCCAGCGACTGTTCGAAGTGTTCGGTCGTGCTGAACAAGTATGCCGTACGTTGATAGGTAGTGTACGCATTGGCATCGGCTCCGTAGGCGGAAAAATTCGCAAAAGAATCGCTTCCGTCATCGTTTTCAAACATTTTATGCTCCAAAAAATGAGCGATACCGTCCGGAACCGAGATCGGATCGGATCCCGCAACAGAACAACAGGCGTCTAACGAACCGTATCGCACCGCAAGAATGGCATACGTCCCAGCCATCGGCTTCGGGAAAACGTAGATCGGCAATCCGCTTGCGTGTATCGCCTGAAAATACCGTTCCCGCAGTTGCTTTGAAACATGTTCAGTCCAAGTCACAGTCATCCTCCTCTTCTTGCTCCGCAGTTCCGATCAAACAGAAAATCACTTCGGTACGGACCCGTTCGGCAACTCGGATCACATCTTCCCTTGTTACCTTTGAAAAGCAAGAACGGCAATGTGCAAGAGAGTCCCGCACGGACAGCAACGCTCTTCCGAAATAATAACTTTCGATCGCAGATGGGCTGTCCTCAATCAGCTGATAGGAATTTTGCAATGATTTTCGTGCAGCCGAAAGTTCTTCTTCACTGAAATTCCCCTGCGAGATCGCATCTAACTGCGCAAGCACCGCTGTTTCCGCGCGCATCCGATTTTCGTTTTTCAGACCGCAAGAAAGAAAAAAGGTCCCCTTATAGATATTGTAGACCGAAGAACAGTGATAGCAAAGTCCTTCTTTCTCCCGAACGTTCATGAACAGCTTGGAGATCGGAGATCCTCCCAACAACTCATTATAAACCGCCGCCGCATAGAAATCACGGTCCCGTATCGTAATGCCGCAACGCAAGCCGAATGTCAGCTGTGTCTGTGCAACCGGCAGTTCTTCCTGCACGCGGCGGACGGAATCGGTCGGCATCAAAACCGCAGACGGCGGAAACGGAACCGCGTTTGCGGAGCTCAGCTCCGGTTGCAAAATTTGCTTTAACGATGCCGAAACCGCCGTTGCCGATGCAGGTCCGACATAAAAGCAGTCCAAGGAAAGATCACGCAGCAACTGCTTCCAATGCGCAGTCAAACGCTCGGAGGTCACCTGCATCACTTCTTCCTCGGTACCGTAAACGGCAATTCCGCACGGTTCGTTCGCGTACAGCAGTTCCTGCAATCGCTCGGCGGCATAGGACCGCGGGTGATTTTTTGCCGCGCGGATCTGGTCGCATTGCAGTTTCTTTTCCTGTTCCACGTATTTTTCAAGCAAACGACCGTCGGCATCCAAGCACGGATGAAACCAAATTTGCCGGATCACTTCCAGCGCACCGTCCAAGAGGGACTCCGCATCCGCCGGAAGGTAACGATTATCCAACAATTCGGCGGAAAAGCCGATCACCTGAAGATCTCCTCGGTAAAAATTCCGAATGGAAAGCTCGGTACCGTAAAGCGTGTCCAATCGGCGGTTGATCTCGGCAAGCGTCGGATACCGCTCCGTCCCGCGGCGCAATACCGACAGCAACAGCGAAGTCAGATACGCGGCGTTTTTTTGAATCGGCAATACTGCGGAAACGGAAAGCATTCCCGCTTTCAATTGATCGGTTTTGCAAGCCCTGAGCGTGAGTCGCTCCGCGACCGGATATACTTTTGGAATCATCATGCGTCCTTTTCTCCGAACTATCAGAATACAGTATATATCATACACCAATTTTTCTTATTTTGCAAT
>CAYPIV010000027.1:0-9013 GCA_964410895.1 uncultured Ruminococcus sp.
ACTTTCCGCAAAGAGGTCCCCGCACAAATGACCTTGTCCGCAAACGGGATCTCCGTTACCGTTTCGGGAGAAATTCCGCAAACCGCAAAAACCGCACCGTTGGAAGAGGACACCGTTCGACGTTGTCTCTCCAAATTTGGCGGAACTCCTTATACCGTTGTCGATTGGAATCTGACGCTGGAGCCCGATCTGATGTTGCCGATCTCCAAGCTGAATGAACTTCGCAGAAACGCTTTGCAGGCATTGGAACATACCGCCAACGACCGTGCTCCTGCCGTGCCCGCAAGCGCTTTTCAAGATCCCGCTCGCAATGCAAAAAACAAACGCGAAACGATCCGCTCCGCTTGTTTTCAAACGGCAGAACAGATTACGCCGCAGGCGCGCCGTTGGTTTCAGCGGATCTATCTTCCTTTGCACCGCCACATAGCGGGGATCGAAGGAGTTCTGTTACCGCCGGTCCTGTTTGATGACGAAACGTCCTCGGCGGAACAACTTCTGTTGCGTGCCCGCCAAAACGGTGCCCGTTATGCTTTGATCTCCAATTTGGGACAGCTTTCGATGGTATTACATTCCGGTCTGATCCCCGTAGGAGATTTTCGGCTGAATGTTACCAATGCCGAAACCGTTGCGCAGTTGGAAACCCTCGGAATCGGCGAATGCACTCTTTCTCCCGAATTGACGCTTCCGCAAATGCGGGACATCGGCGGGAATAGTGCGGCGATCGTTTACGGAAGGATCCCGCTGATGCTGCTTGAAAAATGTGTCATTCGTGATATGGCAAGCTGTAAAGACTGTCAGACAGGTTCGGTCCGCTTGCAGGACCGAAAAGGAATCTGCTTTCCGATCTTACGGGAATGGGAACACCGAAACGTCATTTACAACAGCGTGCCTACTTGTATGTCCGACAAACAACCGCTGCTAAAAACATACCGCCTTTCCTCTTGGATGTTTCTCTTCTCCACGGAAACGGCATCGCAAGTGGACAAAGTCATTGCCGCTTACAAAGACTGCACGGCGCTCTCGGGTTCGGTTCGCCGAATTCGAGAATGATCTCCGATCGGAATTGCGAAAAGACGGAAACGCTCTTTTCGACGACTTGACACTCACAAAAGCCGAACCGCTCGTTTCCGTTTCTCTCGGCAGGCTTTCCACCGAAATTTCGTTTCCCCATAACGCTTGCCGTCCGAACGGCAGAAAACAGAGGTATCTATGAAATCATTGCAAATCCTCGGCAAATGGCTGACCGGAATGTGTATCTATTTTACCATATTCGCAGTACCGTTTACCTTGATCGGGCTTTTAATCTCGTCCGATCCGCAAAAATCCATCGAACTCGGATCCTACATGCTCTTTCTTCCGGCGGCTGCCTGCATTTCCGGGGGCGGGATCCTGCTGTCCTCACGATCCATTCCCAAATGGATCCGCATTCTCGGACATTATTTGATCACCGTTTTGTCTGTGATCCTGTTTATTTGGCTTCCGAACAACACAATCGCGCGTAGCTCCACTGCCATTATTTTGTTTGTGGGATTCTCGGCTCTGTATTGGCTGATCTTCGGTTTGGTACAACTCGTTCGCAAACGGATCCGCCGTCTGTTGGAAGCAGCCGCTGATTGAGAAAAAACAGACGATCTCTTTCGGCATACCGATCCGTTCCGTGCCGAAAGCTTTCCCTTTCGGAAAGTTGCGGAGAATGTCAACCCCAAACGCGGCTTTTTCTTACGGAAAGAACCGCGTTTTCGTTTTTTTGCATGCAAAAAAGCGCAGCCGTTTTCACCGTCGATTCCGCCCGTTTCGAAAAGCGTTCGATCCCCCATCGGATCACTTCGATCAACACCAATATGATCACAGGAGAAATCACATGAATTATGATGCAGAACGTGCGGCCGTCACGCTGAGTCTCGACGAACTGTGTTCGCTTGCAACGGTACACGGAGATTTGGATCTTCGAAACAAACGAAACAATCGTTCCGTTCTCACCTCACGCAAGCCGAGAGCCGCCGTTTGTCAAACGTTTTTTTTGAAAAAAGGGATCCATTGTTTGGAAGTTCCTTTCTCCCATTCCGTTCGGTTCCACGGAATGATCTGGGAAGTGAACGGCACTTTTGACGGAATCGCTTCGGGTGCGTCCGCTTGTTTGGTCCATACGGAAAGCGTTGCGGGACGTGTCTTTGCGTTGCCGCCGTCCCCGTATCTTTCTGCCTATCTAAAGTGCATGGCATACATCCTCGGATGCGAAAAAAACGCGGAAGCGGTCGACACATGCCTGCTTTTGTGCCGTATCGGCGACGAAACGGTACGGGAAATTCAAACACGGTATCCGGTCGAAGAATTGCGCGCTTTCTATTTTTCCCTGTTGGAACGCATCGAATTCCGGGCACGGTTTGCGCAAGAACGGACCCTCACCCGTCTTCCGTCCGCACAAAGCGGACGTTTTCCGTATCCCGAGGTCCGATCCGGGCAGGACATTATGATGAAAGAGGTCTACCGTGATATTCGTGCCGGCAAACGTGCTTTCATTGAAGCACCGACCGGAACCGGAAAAACACTTTCCGCATTGTATCCCGCCGTTCGTGCCATCGGAGACGGGATCTGCGATAAAATTTTTTATCTGACTGCCAAAGCAGCGCCCCGCGCGGAAGCATACCGTGCTTCAAAACAGATCTATCAAGCCGGTGCGCATCTTCGCACCGTTGTTTTCACCGCAAGAGAACAGCTTTGTTGCAATCCTGCCGCAAAGAGCGCGCCAAACGGAGTTTCCTCTTTTTGCGATCCCTACCACTGCCCGTTTGCAAAAGGCTTTTTCGACCGTTGCGACTGGGCACTGCAGGATGCGCTGTCCTCGCACAACGGCTATCCGCGCTCGACCGTTACCGAAATTGCACAACAGTATCAGATCTGCCCTTATGAATTTCAATTGGAACTTTCTGAATTTTGCGATATTTTGATTTGCGATTACAACTACGTATTTGACCCCGCTGTCTACCTTCGGCGCTATTTCGGCACGGATACGACCGCCGAGGAGCGCTATGTGTTCCTCATTGACGAAGCACATAATTTGGCAGATCGCACTTGCGCCATGTATTCCGCAGAGCTTTGCAATACCGTTTTCACGGAAATGCGGGATGCCCTCGGCCCGCCGGAAGAGGAAGAAGAAAATCCTTGCCATGCCGCGCTGGACAAGTTGGCGCTCAGTATGTACCGTTTGCGAAACTTATGCAAAGATACTCTGCAAACAGACGAAAACGGAATTGAGCGCGGATATTACCTGACCAAACGTTCCATGGAACCGTTTCATTTGTTGGTCAACGAAACCCGATCGGTATTTGAACGAAACCTGCGTCACATCCCGTTCGTTGCGGAATCGGAAGCCGCGCAAACATTTTTATCCGCCCTCAAACGGTTTTCCGCAGTATCCGAATTTTATGATGACTGCTTCGTTACGTTTGTGGAGACCGAGGGGAATATCTGCACCGTGCGTTTGCTTTGTTTGGATCCGTCTCGCATCCTGAATGCTTGCCTTTCCCGTGCAAAGGCTTCCATTCTGTTTTCCGCCACGTTGACGCCGTTGGATTATTTTTCGGATATTCTGGGAGGAGAAAAAAATTCCGCCCGCATTTCCCTTCCCTCACCGTTTCCTCGGGAGCATTTGTGTTTGGTCGCGGTACCTTCGGTCAGCACAAGATTGGAGGACCGATCTCGTTCCTATTCCAAAATTGCCGCACTGATCGCCGCTGCCGTCAGCGGAAAATCCGGAAACTATCTGCTCTATTTTCCCTCCTATCGGTATTTGGAAAAAGTGCGGGAGGCATTTTCCGCAAAATACCCGTCGGTCTGTGTGATCTCGCAAACGCCTTCGATGCACCTCGCCGAAAAGGAAGCTTTTTTGAATGCGTTTTCGGCGGACGGAAAACTTCGAATCGGTTTCTGCGTGATGGGAGGTTCCTTTTCCGAGGGGATCGACCTTCCCGGAAACCGTTTGATCGGCGTTGTGATCATCGGAAGTGGACTGCCCGGGATCTCCAATGAACGAAATATTTTGAAAGAATACTACGATATGACCCGAGAGCGCGGATTCGACTATGCTTATGTGTATCCCGGTATGAACCGCGTCCTGCAAGCGGCGGGACGCGTCATTCGCCGAAAAGAAGACCGCGGCGTGGCAATTTTGGTGGATGACAGATTTGCATCCCCCGCCGTGCAAGCATTGTTTCCGGAGCACTGGTCACAAATGCAATATGCAGGAAACGCAAAAGAACTTGCAAATATTGTGTCATTTTTTTGGTCAAACCAAAAAACAGAAAAATAAAATGCATTTTTTCAAAAAAAAATTGCAAAAACATATTGCAAAGCCAACCAAAATATGATATACTGTATGGGTATTTGGGACAATGCGTATCCATTGCCGCAGAGCGCATGAAACATACATACAGGAGACAATCACAAATGAATTTTGCAAAGATGACACCCGCCGAGCGATCCGAGACTTTGCATCGCCTCAAAACCGAATATCAGGCGATCATGGAAAAAAAGCTCTCTTTGGATCTGTCTCGCGGAAAACCCGGAGCTGCACAGTTAGATCTTTTACAAGGAATGCTGGACTGTATCGGATCATCCAGCGATTGTCGCACCGAAAACGGCTTTGATTGCCGCAATTACGGCGTTTTGGACGGAATTCCGGAAGCCAAGCGGCTGTTTGCGCAAGTACTCGGGCTTTCCGAAGACGAGCTCTTTATCGGCGGAAATTCCTCGCTGAATTTGATGTACGATACCGTTGCTCGGGCGCTTTTATACGGCGTTTGCGACAGTGACCGTCCTTGGGGAAAAGAAGAAAACATCAAGTTTATTTGCCCTGCGCCCGGATATGACCGTCACTTTGCCATTTGCGAATCCCTCGGGATCACCATGTTGCCGGTTGCCATGACGCCGACCGGTCCCGATATGGATACGGTCGAAAAATTAGCGGCTTCCGATGCGTCCGTCAAAGGCATTTGGTGTTGCCCGAAATATTCGAATCCCGACGGGATCACCTATTCCGAAGAAACGGTGCGTCGTTTCGGTGCGATGAAAACCGCAGCAAAAGATTTTCGTATTTTTTGGGATAATGCCTACGCGATCCACGATCTGTATGCCGATCGCAGGGAAACGCTTGCGGATATTTTTGAAGCCTGTGAGATTTACGGAAACCGCAACCGCGTATTTTACTTTGCGTCCACTTCCAAAATTTCATTTCCCGGGTCCGGAGTTGCCATTTTTGCGGCATCCAAAGATAATTTGAAGCAGATCATGCCCATTATCGGTACGCAGACCATCGGATTCGACAAGATCAACCAACTGCGCCACGTTCGGTATTTCGGATCGGCGGAAGCAATGCATGCACACATGCTGAAATTGGCAGAGCTGATCCGTCCGAAATTCGAAATCGTTTTAAACACGTTGGAAGAAGATCTCGGTGATTGCGGCATTGCCACATGGACAAAACCGCTCGGCGGATATTTTGTCAGCCTGTATCTGCAAAAAGGATGTGCCAAGCGCACCTATCGGCTTTGCCGAGACGCGGGGGTAAAATTGACGGAAGTCGGAGCGACTTATCCCTATCACCGCGATCCGTACGACAGCAATATCCGCATCGCGCCGACGTATCCGAATGAACGGGATCTGCAAACGGCGATCCGCGTTCTCACACTGTGTGCCCGCATTGCGGCTTTGGAGCAGCTGGAGAATCCGTCCTGTGCCTGTGGAAATTGCCGTTGATATTGACCGAATCTTCCGAACGAGTGGCTGCATCGTGTTGCAGCCCTCTTTTTTATCACGTGATCCTGCTTATCATCACCATTTTTCGGCATCGGATCTTGATCATCGTTAAGATCCTTGCGGAAAGGAGATCCAACCATGACACAAGTATCCGAAAATCCGTTTCCGTACAGCGATACCAACAAACGGTACCACACCTATGACTATTATTTGCGAACCGTCTTTGGCGGAAAGGTTGCAAAACTTCCGTTGGACGGAGGATTTACCTGCCCGAATTTGGACGGCACCTGCGGCAGTACCGGCTGTATTTACTGTTCCGAACGCGGCAGCGGCGACTTTGCTCCTGCGGCGAATCTTCCCATCGCAACCCAGATCCGCATGCAGAAAGAGCGATATGCTCAAAAATGGGATACTTCCCGTTGCATTGCTTATTTTCAGGCGCGTACCAATACCTACGCTCCCGTGGAAGTTTTGCGAAAGCAATTTGAAGAAGCGTTGTCACAGGACGGGATCGTTGGATTGAATATCGCCACTCGCCCGGATTGCCTTCCATCCCCTGTTTTGGAGCTGCTGGCGGAATTGGCGGAAAAAACCGTGCTGACCGTGGAGCTCGGTCTGCAATCATCCAATGACAAAACTGCGAAAACGATCCGGCGCGGACATACGTTTGCTCAGTTTTGCACCGGAGTAGAGGCTTTGAAAGCGGTCTCTTCCCGCATTCAGATCGGAGCGCATGTCATCTTCGGGTTGCCCGGAGAGGGGCCCACGGAAATGCTGCAAACAGTGCAAGATCTGATTCCTTTGGGGATCCGCCAGATCAAAATTCATCTCTTGCACGTACTTCGCAATACCCCGCTTGCCGCACTTTACGAAAAAGGAACTTACATCCCTATGTCCCGTACGGAGTATATTCAAACCGTTGTCAAAGCATTGGAGATCCTACCGCCGGAAACCGTGATCGGACGCTTGACGGGGGACGGTGCACGCGAAGCATTGCTCGCGCCTTTGTGGAGTTTGAAAAAAACACCGGTACTAAATAATATCGACAAACTCTTATATCGGCAAAACACGTATCAGGGTGCCAAATATCGGAAATAATCCTGTTCTGTGCCAACATTTTTCGGATCAAACGGTATTTTTTCAATTTCGTATAGACGAATTCACATTTTTATGGTATACTGATACCGATCCAATCATGGAAAGAAACTGTACAGAAAAGAGAATCAGTATGAATTTTAACGAATTCAGTCTCATTTACCCAACTCCGCAAGCGAAAAATGAGCATGCGCAGGGAAAAAATGTTCCCGACATCGACCTTTTTACCTTACAAGAACTCGGTCTGTTGGAATTTTTTCGGTTAAAAGATTCCGATCTTTCCACATTTCTAACGACCGATGCCGCAGTCATGCAATACCGCATTGCCAGCTTTCACGATATGATGCAATGCCCAGAACTGACGGAAATGTTCAACCGTTTGATCCCGATCCTGAACGATATCATGGAACTGCGCCGTTTGGAAGCGGACAGCGGAGACTCGGACGACTACCTCTCCGGAATTACCGAGATCGAGCTTTACGTTTCCAGCGTCAAGGTTCTGTATGAAACGCTTTCCGAGATTGAGTCTCGGCTAACAAGTCCCGCGTTTTCGGCACTTGCCGCTTTGACAAAAGAATTGGTAACCAGCGATTATTACCGCGAATTAAATGAAAAATTGGAAGAATTGACGCAACGGGTACGGGAGATCAAAAGCGTCACCGTCGGAGTCAATTTGGACGCGCAGTTGCGCCCGTGCTCCGCAGGGGTCCTTTCCATCAATTCTGAATCGTTCAAATCCGGAGATGTATTGGAAAAAATATTGCGTTTGAACTTCAAAAACGATGAATACACCTGCATCGCCAACTTGGTTCCGTTCGGAAAAAAGCAGTCGGAAAATCAAAAAACGGCGCTTTCCATTGCGTTTAACAGCGCGATCAATGACGTATACCGCGCTTCCCTGCGCTCTTGGAGAAAGGTCGTGCAGAGCTATGTTTTGGAAAATACCGAATTTTTGCTCAACTTGATGCCGGAATTTGAATTTTTGGCAAACGGGACCCAAATGATGCTTTCGCTGACCGCCAAAGGGTGCACCCTTTCCGTGCCGGAGATTCGACCGATGTGTGAAAATGCGTTCTCCGCAACGGCGTTGTACAACCCTTGCGTGGCTTTGAAGATCGATGATGAGATCATCCCGAACGATCTCATCTTTGATGAAAAAGCTTCCATTTACGTCCTGACCGGTCCGAACCGCGGCGGAAAAAGTGTGATCACCTGTGCATTGGGACTTTCCCTTGTCATGATGCAACTCGGCATGTACGTTCCTGCCGCGCATGCCGTTCTGTCGCCGACGGACGGGATCTATACCCATTTTCCGACCGGTGCAGAGGACACCATCGATAAAGGACGCCTTGGGGAAGAATGTGCGCGATTGGTTGAAATTTTTGACTGTATTACCTCCAACAGCTTGGTCCTGTTGGATGAATCGCTGTCCTCCACCGGAAGTTACGAAGCCTCTTATATTGCCGCGGAAGTGTTGGAAGGACTTGCGCACGTCGGTTGCCGATGCCTGTTCTCCACCCACCTGCACGAGTTGGCTTCCGAGATCGATCAGATCAATGCGCGTTCCGTTGCCGACGGAGGAGCCCCGATCGATACTTTGGTTGCCGGAATGGAAGGCGAGGGCAAACGATCGTTCCTGATTACCCGCGCCAAGCCTGACGGAAAAAGCTATGCCCGCGATATTGCGGAAAGCTACGGTCTGACTTACGAATCCATTCTCAAGCGTCTGCAAAACGATCCCCAAGCAGACCGATAACAATAACGATCGCTCCCTGCCCGTGTGAAAACGAACAGGGAGCGATCGTTATTTGGATATTGCTAACGGATCAAGCTTTACCGACGGAACCGAACAGTTCCATCTTCTCTTTTACCGTAGCTTTGATAGCTTCTACGCCGGGAGCAAGCAACTTTCTGGGGTCAAATCCCTTGCCCTGCAAATCTTTTCCGGCTTCGATATACGAACGGGTTGCCGCAGCAAACGCAAGCTGGCATTCCGTATTCACGTTGATCTTGGAAACTCCCATGGAAATGGCTTTTTGGATCATATCAGCCGGAATACCGGTTCCGCCGTGCAGTACCAAAGGCATTTTTCCGACTTTTTTCGAAACAGCCTCCAAGGTCTCAAAGGAAAGGCCGGGCCAATTTTCCGGATATTTTCCGTGAA
>CAYPIV010000027.1:9023-9105 GCA_964410895.1 uncultured Ruminococcus sp.
GCATGGTGACGCCAAGATCGGCGATCATCTTGCACTCGTCGGGATCTGCGCATTCGCCCATACCGACAACGCCGTCCTCTTC
>CAYPIV010000028.1:0-1286 GCA_964410895.1 uncultured Ruminococcus sp.
GATTATGAATTGTTGGAGTTGTTGGATGATGCCGGATACACGATCTCGTATTTGGATCTTCAATCGGATCCGATCCCCGAGACATGTCGGTTGATCATCAGTTACAACCCCAATACGGATCTTGTGAACGATACGGTTTCCGAAACTTCGGAAACTGTGATCTTGAACCGATTTTTGGAGCAGTCCGGAAACAGCTTTTTGCTGTTTTTGGATTCCGCTACGCCGAATTTGCCGAATTACGAAGCATTTTTAAACGAATGGGGAGTTTCTTGCCGGTATTATCAAGATGCGGAAACGGGAAAGAGCTATCGTTATTCGGTTCAGGATGCCGCACGTTCGTTGACTTCGGACGGTTGTACCGTGTATGCCGATCCCGTTCAAACAGGACATTCCGCGGCGTTGTCGGAAGGTTTGGCGGAACACGCCGTTTTTCAAAATGCAACTGCTTTGGGAGTTGCAAACGGGTACGTTTCCAATGGGGACGGAAGCTTTTCGCAACTTTCCGGAAACCGAACGATGTATGCGTTGTATGAAAGCAGTGATTCCGCAACCTCGTGGGCAAACGGAAAAGTGAGAGACGGCGGCGGAGCGATCTTGATGTCCTTTACGGAAGAAATCGGCGAGAGCGGAAGCTCTTTTGTCGGCGTGATCGCTTCCACAGGCTTTTCCACCGAAGATTTTTTGCAGTCGGCGGTCTATGAAAACAGTAATATCCTGTTTCGCATGTTGCGAAATATGGGAAAAGATGCGGTTCCGGAAAATTTACGGATCAAACCTTTTCAAACCACAGACATCAGCACAGTCACAACGGTGGAGAAGTTGTATTGGACGATCGGTCTTGTGCTCACCCCCGCTGTTCTTGTTACGGCAGTTGCCGGCGTTGTGCTGGTTCGGCGCCGTTACAGACAATGATCGCAGAAAGGAAGAGACACGAATATGGATCAAAATAACGGATCTCACCGCAAATTGCGGCACGGAGCGGTATCCATTGCCGTTACTTCCGGTGTCATTGCGTTGGTTTTGCTTTTGAACATTTTGTTTACCGTGCTTTGCAACCAAGGGCTTTGGATCACGGATATGACTTCTCCCGAGTTATATACGTTGTCGGATGATGCCAAGAATTTATTGCATTTGACGATGGACTCTGCCAATGCCGTGAAAAAAGACGGAACGCAAGCCGAAGTGGAGATCATTTTTTGCGCGGATGCCGACTTGCTGACTTCCGATGAAAAAATGCGATACGTATATTATACGGCTCTTTGTATGGAAAAAGAATGTCCCGAATT
>CAYPIV010000028.1:1386-3043 GCA_964410895.1 uncultured Ruminococcus sp.
CCGGTTATGAAGTTCGGTTGATCGATCTGCAGACGGAAGAGATTCCGGCAGAGTGCCGTTTGATGATCTCCTTTGATCCCAAAACAGATTTTGTTGCGGGATATGCAACGGGAGGAGTATCCGAAATTCAAAAGTTGGATACCTTTTTGAAAAATTCCAACTCTTTTATGGTCTTTACCAATGCCGATACTCCGCAACTTTACAATTTGGAAGAGTTTTTGGGAGAATGGGGAATCGCCTATCGGTATTATGAAGAGTCCGATGCCGACGGCAAGCAGAATTTGGTCGGCACAACGCAAGTGAAGGATCCCGAACATGCCGTGGATGCGTCCGGCTCGCTTTTCTATGCGCAATATCCGCTTGGCGGATTGGGGGAAAGTATGTTCGAGGACCTGCAAAATCAGGGCGGGTCTCCGAAGATCGTATTCGGAAACGCTTCTTCCATCGTTCTCAGCGACACTTATGTGTCGCAGTATGAAATGGCGGACGAATCCGAGGGGACCAACGCGTATTCTTACGGATATTACTATCGTAACGGCGTGGAACGGATGATCTTTGATCTGTTTACCTCCGGAGAACGGTCGATCAGTTATGCCAAAAAGGACGGTTCCTTGCTGTACAACGACCGGCAGGAACCCGTATACGACAGTACGCTCGGAAATTACAAAGTCATGACGCTTTCGCGCCATATCGACTCTGTCAGCGAAGGACAGGGGTATACACAGGTGCAAAAGTCCTCCTACGTGTGCGCGGTGGCATCGACGGATTTTGCCTGCAATGCGGTTTTGAATTCCGGTTCCTACGGAAATACCGATGTATTGCTTGCGATCTTGCGCGAAGTCGGGCAGGAGATCGAACCGGTCGGACTTTCGTATAAAGTAATGGACAATCCGACCATGGATCCCAGCTATTACACGGATTCGGAGGGAACGATTTGGACAATCGTTTTGACAGTGCTTCCCGTGTTGCTTTGTGCCGTTGTCGGCACGGTCGTTCTCGTCAAACGGAGAGCACGTGTGTAAACTGCGGCAAAAAGAACAGTTGTTTTGGATGAAAGAAAGGAACAAAAAGATCTGATGAAAACCGAAGGAACCGTTATCAATATTATGCTGGATGCGGCACGCGGAACGGTGGAGATCAAAAGCCGTGAGGCGGAATCCGGAAAGCCGATCGGTGCTTTGCCCAAGCCTGTACGCAAGGGATATCGCTTTGTCGGATGGTATTTGGGCGAAAAATGTGTAGACGAGAACGATGTGCTTTCGGAAGAAGAGGACATTACTCTCTTGGCACATTGGGAAAAGTGTGCGCCTGGACCGAAAGAAAGCAACCAAAAACGTTCCTCTCTGCGCAGACAAAAGGTTGCGGTGGCGGTCCTCTCCGTTGTTGCGGTGCTTTTGATCGGCGTATTGTTGCTTGTAAATCATTTGGTCACGATCTATCCGATCACAGACAAATATCAGGCGGAGGACGGTACGATCGCCGAGCAAACCTATTATCTGAAAAAGAAAAACGGCATTTACGGAATGTATCGGAAAGACGGTTCCGCCGTGGAGCAAAACTCGGACGGCTATTTTCTTGCCGATAGCGGGAATCAGTATTCCGTGGATTCCGAATCCGGAGATTGCTCGTTGTTTGCGGCGGTGGACTATGATCCGAG
>CAYPIV010000028.1:3143-5041 GCA_964410895.1 uncultured Ruminococcus sp.
TTGGATCAAGATGTATATTGGATCTCTTTTGATTCCATGACGGATACCGAAACGGCTTCCTATATTCAAAATGCGATGGTCATCAGTCCTAAAACCGAACAGGGAACGTACTACGTTGCTTCCTACCTGTATGACATGATCGTGGAAGTGGATCAGAGTTTCTTCTCTTTCTTGGAATTGGAGGAAAAAAATTGGTATGAGCAGTATTTTATCGCGCAGAATATTTCCTATGTCAATTACATGAAGATGGAGATCAACGGCAAGACCTACGAGTTTACCTTGGATAACAGCCTGACGTACACGTACTATTTTGCCGCCGACGGTACCCCGACATTGGTCAATCTGAAAAAAGGAGTTTTGCAAAAAAACAAAACCGACGGCAGATACGGATTTCAGCCGAGCGGGGAAAGCAAAGTCTATGAGATCTATTATGTAGATTTTGAAAACGGAACGTTCCGTGCGTCAAGCGATCAGATCTTGTATGTCATCGGCGATAAAACACTGACGCTTGAGACCGATTCTTCCAATATGTTTGTGTATTGTGAGCAATATTTCAATCCCGATAATCCGGATCAACCGCACTTGCTGGATTACAAGATCCTGCACAGCTACACGGATGACAAAGGGCAGACCAAAGTGGAGACCATCAATGCCATTGATAATTTCCGACGGTTTTGGATCCAAGATTGGTATTGGCTGTCGTTAGAAGGCGACGTTGATCCGGATGATTTTGAACGGCAAACGGGAATGTCGATCACGGATTATATCAAAACGTATCAAAATCAGTGTTATGCTTCCATTACGGTCAGTGTCGAGGATATGGCAAAGTGTTTCAATCAATACACCTATGAAGATGAAAACGGAAACGAAGTGAAACTTTTTGACGAAAACAACCGGCGGTATTTGATCTACCGTTTCTATCGATATTCCGAGCGGAAAGCAATGGTAACGGTAGAGTTGGTAGAAAACTTTGACGGAAACGGAAATCCCGTTTCCGATCCCACCAACGTGGTCGGACGCTTTTACGTTCTTTCCTCGTACTTGGACATGATGGGAGAAGATCTGGAAAAGATCATCCAAGAGGAGCGCGTAGAACGCGACAAATAAAGACTGCGGACGCAATGATAGGAAACTTCCGTTTCCGAAAACAATAAAACAAACTTTAAACGGGACCGTTCAAAAAAACAGGAGCTGTATTCCATGCGCATGTTTGCATGGAATGCAGCTCCTGTTTCGGCACGGTGCCGTCTTGCAAGATCTGTTGGGATCCGACGGGATCAAGCGTCGAAGATGAAATCCTCAATGGATGTTTCATCGTCCAATTCGATCGTACGAGGGGGCGCTTTTTTCGACGGTTGTTCGGAACGACTTCCCAAAACTTCTGCAATGTTTTGATTCATCGTTTCCTCTTCGGTCTCATCGATCAATTGTTCGACGGGCAGTTTTTTGTTTGCGGCGTGATCCGGAAGATAGGAGACCATCGCTCCGGCTGCCAAGCCGAGGATCCCGCCGATCAATTTTGCGGGGTGTGCAGTTTGCTCCTTTTTCTTCCGAACGGAGTAGTCAACGATCAAAGCAACTGAGGAAGCGGTCAAAAGAGCACTTGTAAGAGAACAAACGAGTTTTTTCATTGAAAACCTCCTAAAATACTTGCCTGCGGCATGCGATGCTGCGATTTATTTGGAATACTCGGATTTCAAATACGCATTGATGAATCCGTCCAGATCTCCATCCATTACGGCTTGGATATTGCCCGTTTCGTAACCGGTACGGGTATCTTTGACCAAGGTGTAAGGCATAAAGACGTACGAACGGATCTGCGATCCCCATTCGATGTTTGCTTTGTTTCCCTGAATATCTTCAATGGTATCCAAACGTTCCTTGATCTTGATCTCCAT
>CAYPIV010000028.1:5141-9094 GCA_964410895.1 uncultured Ruminococcus sp.
GCCCAATCCTGTGCTTCGGTACCGCCCGCACCCGGATGGAACGACACGATGGCATTGTTTTTATCGTATTCACCGGAAAGCAGCACCTCAATGCGGCGGTGTTCGATCGCTGCTTCAATGTCATTCAGCTCGCTTTCCACTTCTTCTACGTAAGAATCCTCTTCTTCTTCCAATGCCATATCCGCAAGAGCAATGGCATCGTCCAATCTGGCACACAGTTTCTCGTAGTCGGAGACTCGGTCCTGTGCCTGTTTGATGATTTGTAACACCTTGCTGGATTTTTCCGCACTGTTCCAAAAATCGGGGGACTGTGTTTGGGCTTCCAAGTCCGTTAAGGAATCTTTGGTTTCTTCGATCCGCAACGCGGATCCCAATTCTTTCAGTTCCGGACGCAGTGCATTCAGTTTGTATTTTGCTTCTGCAAGTGCAACGTTCAAGTGTAAACCTCCAATGCCGTTCGGCATATTCTTACTCATAATTTAGTTTTTCCGTATTCTGCTTTCATTATAGCATGAGAAATACGGTTCTTGCAAGTGCTTTTTGAAAAAAAGTACGTTTTTATTCCGATCCCGACTACTTATGATATTTTTTTCCTTTTTGGATGCAGAAAGAGCGGTACAGGATCTCCGACAGCATGACCCGCATCATTTGATGAGGAAAGGTCAGCTTGGACACCGAAAGGCGAAGATCGCACGCCTGCTTGACGTGAGCGGAGATCCCGTATGAAGATCCGATCAAAAGGCAGATACGACTGTGATCGGACGTCACATCGGACAGCCGTTCGGCAAGTTCTTCCGAGGAGAGCTGCTTGCCTTCCACGCACAGCGCGATTCGGTAGGAGCGCGGAGGAATTGCCGCCAACATGCGGGAGCCTTCGTCCTCCAGTGCGGCTTGAATTTCCGCATCTCCCGGATTTTCGGAAAGTTTTGCTTCTTTTAAAACGATCTGCTCCACGCTGCAAAATGCGCGCAGTCGTTTTTCATATTCCGCCAAGGCATCGCGCCAATAGGATTCTTTCAGAGTCCCGACGGCAATAATGGTGACCTGCAACATGCTTACACCTCCAACAAAAGTTCGGTGATCTCTTCGGGCTTGGCAACTTCCAATTGTACCCGAGGATCGGAAATGGCACTGAAACAGGTATCGTATGCAAGATCCGGCATATTGTTTTCTTGGCTCAAATGCGCCAACAGAAAGGATCGGGTCCCGTTTTGGTACAGCTGTGCCGCAAAGTCGGCACAATCCGCATTGGAAAGGTGCCCGCGTTTGGATGCGATGCGGAGCTTTAATTCATACGGATATCTCCCAAGCATCAGTAGCTCGGGATCGTGGTTGCTTTCCAAAATGACAGCGTCACAGCCGGATAAGCCTTGTCGGACCGATTCGGAAATATACCCGATATCTGTGGCATATCCGATCCGAAATGTTCGATCGGAAAGAGGAATTTCAATTCGGTATCCGACGGAAGAGCGACTGTCGTGCGGGGTAGGAAAGGACGTGACGTGCATTCCGCAGATCGTCTCTTCGAAGATCGGGGGATGGGGGACCAAACAGAGGGCAACATGCGGTTCTTGTTCCAATTTGTATCCGCACTCTTTTTGAATGTGTACGGGAATCGGATACTTCTTTAAAAAAATGGGAAGCGCACTGATGTGGTCTGCGTGTTCGTGTGTGACCAACACGGCGCGGATCTCCTCCGGTGAAATCCCGGCATTTTGAATTTCCGTGCAAAGACGGCGGGCGCTTTTTCCGGCATCGATCAAAATCGTTCCGGTTGGGGAGTGTACCAAAAAAGCATTTCCGGTCGATCCGGAATAAAGGGACAAAACTCGGATTCGCGACATGTCATTCTCCCAATCCGAGCATCGGAAGAACGAATACGTAGATCATGTCCGCACCGAGTGTGATGATAATGGGGATCAGTACCGTTAAGATCCAGCGGGACTTCTTCAAGCGTTGTTTTCCGTCCTCAATGTAAAGGCGCTTTTCTTCCTCGGTCATGGTGGGGGCGAGCATTTCCGGCGTCAACCCTTTGCGGGAAAAACCGCGATTGTAAATGACATAGGCAACTCCGAATCCGCCGCCGACCAAAAGATAAACGATCGAAATATAATAAAATTGCAAATGGATCAAAAGAAAATACAACGCGATCAAAACAATGGAGTTGATCGCCAAATGCCACAGCAGTTTTTTGGATTCCGATTTCATAAACTCTCCTTAAAATAAGGAAGAGAGACGCGGAGCGCCTTTCTTCCTTGTACAGATCAAATTTGAACGGCTCCTGCGGGGCGGATCCGCAATACCATGCAACGTCCCTCACCGAATGCCGCGTCCATCACGGAACGAAAACGTTCAACGGCATGAGAAGGAACAAACGCTTGAACGGTTCCGGCAAATCCTCCGCCGTGTACGCGCCATGCGGCTTTTTCCTCTTTCAAAACGTGCTCCGCAAGACAAAGTGCCAAGGACAATCCTTGCTCTTGCAGGTTCTTCGAAGTATAGACATTTTGCAAATAGCAGAAAGAAGAACGTCCGGAGGCAATGACGCCGTTCAAAAATCCGTCCAAATTGCCGTGAAGAAGTGCATCCTTTTGCGCGCAAACTCTTCGATTCTCCTCCATAAAATGGAGCGCACGCAACACGGCGCGATCTCCGACGGCGTTTCGAAGTTGCGGAATTGCGGAGAGGATCTGTTCCTCATCTACTTCCCGAAGCACAGCCTTTCCGAATTGTGCGGCAACCGCTTTCATTTCGGCGGGGATAGAAGCATAATCATCGGTCAGATCTGCGTGGTTTCCGCCGGTGTTGACAATACAAAGGTGATAACCTGCAGCGGTAATATCAAAATCGATCTTTTCGATCTCGGGATTCGAGGGGTCAGCAAAGTCAATGGCAACGATTCCGCCAACGGCACAGGCTACTTGATCCATCAAGCCGCAGGGCTTCCCGAAAAACCGATTTTCCGCATACTGAGACAGTTTTGCAATTTCCACGTTGTCCACGGTCCCTGCGTTGTAGATGTGGGAAAGGATATTTCCAATCATATCCTCAAATGCCGCGGAGGAAGAGATTCCGGAGCCTTTCAACACGTTCGAGGTCGTATATGCATCAAAACCGCCAACTTGGTATCCGTTTTTGCGGAAACCGGAGACCATTCCGGCAATCAGCGCATCGGAATGCCCGAAACGTTCTTCTTTGGGAGCGTCAAATGAGGCAAAGTCAACTGTGTCCTCCGGAAATCCTTCGCTCTTTACGCGAATGACGGTGCCGTTTGAGGGAGCGGCAACGGCAATAATATCCAGATCAATGGACGCGGCAATCACACACCCATGGTTGTGATCGGTGTGGTTTCCGGAAAGTTCGCTTCTCCCGGCAACCGAGTACAAAGCGGCTTCACGATCGGTGCCGTAGAGTGCCGCAAACGCGTCTACGGCGGCGGCATAGCGCTCTTTTTGCGCGGCGACCGCATCCTTGCCGTAGATGTAGGCGAATCGATCGTCAAAATGACCGCTTAACACCGCGGCTTTTAATTCTGCTGTTTTCATAATGTTGACAACCTTTCTCTGCCGTGATCGGGATCGGCGAACACTGTCGGTGCAGTGCCCGATCGGTAACGATTCTGCAGGATCAATAAAAATATAAAACAGATCGCAATCAACGGTCACGTACGGCAAAAAATGCCGCCCGAGATCGTTTTGCGAAACCGTTTGAGATACATAGAATATCGCGAAAGAAAAAACGCAACCTTACGTTTTGGAAAAAATCGTGGGTCGGATCCGATTGCAAAATCTCCGTTTTCAAAAGCATTTTGCAAAAAGTTCAATATCCTCAATATCGCAGCCGCGCAATGCGCGGACGGGACGGAGCCTGCGAAGTCCGAAAGCTTGCGAAAGCCAGATTCTCTGTGACGATTCTACCATGCCGCAAAAATGTGTGCTTGCACGGACATTTTT
>CAYPIV010000029.1:0-9050 GCA_964410895.1 uncultured Ruminococcus sp.
TTCCGCTGGATTGCTCGGTATAAACGCAGTCGGCAATGGCTTCCTTCAGCTTCAAGGGCTTGGTGACCCCTTGTGTACAATCCTTTTTCTGCAATACGCTCAAAAGCAGTTGCTTGCGGTCTTTGGAAGCATAGTAATACGCGGAATACGGGAAATGGTACGGAGAGTACAAATTGAAATAGTCTCCTAAGCGGGTAACGGCTTCGAATGCTTTGTATGCTTGGATCTGACGTGTGATCTCTTCGTTGTAATCATCTGCGGTCTTTAAAATATTCAACTCGTATCCGAGCATGCCGCCTACGGCAACTTGAAAACGGAAATCCAAGGATCGCATTTCGTCCTCATGCGTTTTTACATGATCCGCAAAATTGCCCCAATGATAGGGTTGTGCCACATGACAGGACATGGTGGCTGCCGGGTAGGCGATCAAAGCGGAACTTTGAATGCGTGTGCGGTGATACGGATCGGTGTTGTCGCTGGTCCAAATTTGGAATCCGTACTGCATCATTCCGAGATCGTATCTGCCACCTCCTCCGGAGCAGGTCTCGATGATCGTGTTCGGAAAATGTTCGCCGAACCAGCGCAGTAAGGAATAGACTCCTTTCATGTAACGGTAACCGGCTTCTTTCTGGTGCTCGGCGGAAAGGGAGGGACAAACAAAGTCGCAAATGGAACGATTCATATCCCATTTGATGTAATCGATTCCGACTCCGTCAAAAACATCGGCGAATGCCTGTTTGAGGTAGGAGATCACTTCCGGGTTTGCCATATCCAATACCAATTGATTACGGGATACCATGGAAGTGCGTCCCTCCGCATGGATCGCCCATTCGGGGTGCGCACGGTAGAGGTCGGAATCCGGATTGACCATTTCCGGCTCGATCCAAATGCCGAATCGAATTCCTTTTTCGTGAATGCGTTTGACAAACGGAGCCAATCCGTTTTTGAATTTTTTCGGATCCGGTCTCCAATCTCCGAGGCTGGATTTGTCATTGTCCCGCTTTCCGAACCAGCCATCGTCCATGACTAACATGTCAAACCGATGTTTTGCCGCTTTTTCCGCAAACTGTACGACTTTTTCTTCGTCAATGTCAAAAAAGCATGCTTCCCAAGTATTCAGTACCACGGGATGCGGTTGCAATGCGGAGGGGGGCAGAATATGCGCGCGAATGAAATCGTGAAAATTGCGGGACATTTTTTCGATCCCGCAGGCGGAATAGGTCATGATCGCTTCCGGAGAGTCAAACCGTTCCCCGGATTCCAAGGTATATGCAAAACATTCGCTCCCGAGACCGAGTTGCACGCGGGTGATGTTTTCGTAGTCTGTTTCCACTTCATCGGTAAAGGAACCGGAATAGATCAAATTAAAGCCGTAAACGTCTCCCTTTTCTTCGGTCGCTTTGGGAGAGCAGATCGCCAAAAACGGATTGTGATGATGCGAAGAGGTACCGCGACGCGATCCGTAGGAGAAATTTCCGTGCATCAGTGGGAAACGTTGCAGATGGATCTCGTTCATATGCATACCGTAAAGCGAAAGCGCGTGATAATCGCTTCCTTTGAGGTCCAACGACAGAGGCATGCATTTTTCAACGGTCACTGCAGAGGTGCCGCGGTTCTCGACGGACATGTACCGCGTGATGATATCTTCTTCGTAGAATACGGTGTAATACAAGTGTAAAATACATTCGCTCACGGGGTCGGTCAGGATCACTTCCAACGTTTTGGTGCTCTCTGCGGCACGTGCACAGGGAAGTCCATCCGGATTCACTCTTCCGGAACGAATGCGGTAGGAGGAATAAACAAAATCGGTTACGGTACTTCCGTCGTTTCCCGCGATCCGAAGCGCCGTTGCACGGAAATCGCCCGATCCGAAAAAGGAACATTCCAACGGCATGGTATCCGGTGAGATCTGCATCGGCAATTGGGGCAGGTTGGGAGCGAAAGAGCGCGAAAACGGCTTGAATTTTTCTATCTCACTCTTTTTTTTGCCGTAATAGTTGTGGACCAAGTATCGATCCTCCAAAATCTCAAATGCGTAGGCGGTGTTTTTGGTCGTTAAAACAAATTGCTTTTTTTCTTTCAAAAAACGAATGGGCATGACAGAAGTTCCTTTCTGTACGAATTTTTTGCTCAGGGGTTCGAGCGTGGTGAAACACTTTCCTGTTGACATCGTACCATATTTACCGGTTCTTTTCAAGAGTTCTTCGGAAACTTCTTTCAAAAAAAGCACTTTATGACAAATTTTTGCGCTTTATGACATATTGCAAGAAAATTCTCGCGTGCGGTCGAACGTCGGAGCGTTTCCCGCACGGTGCGGAAACCTTGACAAAATCCCGCGGATCTTGTATAATAGAGTCAATCACAAAGACGATCGGGACGGATACATTCGGAAAGCGTGCGGCGGGGACCGCTTTTGACGCTTGTTGCGTCCGACGATCGGAGGGGGGATGGCATGAATCTTCAAACAGGACCTTCCGAAAACGGAAATCGCCGCAGGATCCGGCGGGGACTCAAATGGATCGGCGTTGTTGCGGGTACTTTCCTGCTTTTGGCGGTGGCGGTCGGCATTTGCAATGCACTGTTCGCAGACGGTCAATGGACATTCGGATGGAAGAACTATCGATATGACGACAGCGGTTATCAGATCGGGGACGGGACGGTTCCGTATGACACGATCACCGGGATTGAAGTGGATTGGATGGATGGGATCGTTCAGATTGTTTCCTGCGAGGACCGATACATTTCTTTAACCGAACAGTCCGATACGGTCCTGTCGGATGCGAAACGTGTACACTGGCAGGTTACGGCGGACGGCACGGTCCTTTCCGTAAAATATTGCGAGTCCTCTTGGATCCTCGGGAGCGGAGACGACAAAAACATTACGCTTCGTATTCCGAATACGTTGCTTGCCCAATTGGAGCAGATCACCGTGGTATCGGATTCTGCGGACGTTTTCCTGAAAAATACGGGTGCGGAATCACTGAGCGTAAGCACCGAGCGCGGCAGTGTCCGTGCCGTGGACTGTGATTTTGCCGTTTTGCGTTGGACCGCGGGACAAGGGGATCTCTCCTACGAGAGCGAGCGGTGTCCGTCCGATGTACAGTTGCATTGGAAAAACGGGAATATTTCTTTTGCATTGCCGTCGGAAGCATCTTTTACGTTGTTTTGGGACGGGGAATTGGTGAGCGATCTGCCGCTTGCTTTTGAGGATTCTCGATATCGTTGCGGAGACGGAAGCGCGCAGTGGTATGCGAACTGTCAAAAGCACGGAAGCGTTTTCCTTTCCCTTTATCGGGCGGAATCTTGACCGCGGTCGGTCTGCGGAACGAAAGCGAAGAAAGAGAACGGAAACTTCAAAATGCCGTTTCGGAAAAGCGGTTTTCGAAAAAGGAGATTCAGAGGATGGTAGAGGTCGTTGCGGCATTGATTTGGAACGAGGGAAAATTGTTGATCTGTCAGCGCCCGCCGGAAAAAGCAAGAGGAATGCTTTGGGAATTTGCGGGCGGAAAAGTGGAGGTCGGTGAGACCAAAGAGCAAGCGTTGGTGCGGGAATGTCGGGAAGAATTGGATCTTGAGGTCGAAGTCGGAACCTTGTTTGCGGATACCCTGTACGAATATCCGGATCTTAGTGTACACGTGAGTTTTTTTACGGTTTCTTTCGTTGGTGGGAGCCCAAAACGGAAAGAACATGCGGCATTGCAGTGGGTTTTTCCGGATGAGCTTTCCGAGTATCCGTTTTGCCCGGCAGATCTTCCCGTTTTGGAGCAGATCCGTCTGCGTTACGGAAACGGAGCGGGGACCGACGGGAACGAGACCTCGGAAGCGGAGGACGCGGTCCTTCGGGAGTCACACCCTTGACTTTTCGACAATTTTGTGGTA
This sequence comes from uncultured Ruminococcus sp., assembly GCA_964410895.1. Taxonomy (GTDB): domain Bacteria; phylum Bacillota; class Clostridia; order Oscillospirales; family CAG-272; genus UMGS1865. The sequence continues at coordinate 3,880 of CAYPIV010000029.1, forward strand.
TGATACCATTGGCGGATCGGGCACCGATCTGCCATGTTTCATAGGGAGGTAGTACGCGTGCGCAAATCTCGTTTCAAACATTCCCTGTGGTTCTCATCGGTTGCGGTCGGCTTGCTGTTTTGCATGCTGTTACCGATCGCGGCAAGTCATGCGGAACCGTCATCGTTGCATTACGGAAACAGCAATTTAGAGGGAAACCGCACCGTTTCCGGGGCGGAACTTTTATCCATGGTTTACGATATCGTGCCGGGAGAGACCGAGCGGCAATATTTGTTGACGCAAACGCAGTTTTCTTTTACGTACAGCAGTTTGATCCCGAACGGTTCGGTCTCTACGGAGTATTCGGGGGAAGAGGGAAGACTGCACGTATCGGTCTTGCCGTATTGTTTTACCGCCGTCAACGGTGCCAAGGTGGAGTGGATCCCGAAAACCGCGCGGATCGGGGATCAAGTCCTACAACTTTTGAAAAATGGCAACGGTTACGAAGGCGTTTTCGAAGAGATCTTCCGTTCCGAGGATTACGAAATACAGATCGACTACCAATGGCAGGTAGATCTTCCGCAGAGCATCTGCGAGGATCTGTTGAACAGTGCCTACCGAAAAGGGAACGAGGCATTGGTTCGGCTGCTTGCTTACGAGGCGGAACTTGCGATCTATCGGGAGCAATTGGCGGCTTATGAGGCATACAGCGACTACGTGACTTCGGTGGAACAATATACCGCCTATCGGGAGCAAATGGAGATCTACTTGCGACTTCAGGCGGAGTATGAGATTTATTTGGAGGAAGAAGCCGCTTATCAAACCACTCTGTATCAGTATTCGGCTTGGCGGGACTATTGGGCATATATCAAAGCGGAAGCGGAATATCCGGAACGAAAAAAAGCGTATTTGGAATATTCCGCAGAAGTGAAACGGGTCCAAGATGTTTTGTCGGTTTTGGAGTCCTTGTTCACCTATGACAGTCACTCGTGGCAGCACTATGCTTCTTTGATGGGAACCACCGTAACTTCTGTGATTGAGCGAAAAGCAGAGCTGGTTACGGCGGGATGCGATCCCGTTCACATCGAAACTGCGGGAAACAGTACGGAAGCGCTTCGGCGGTTGATGAGCGGGTATGCGGCGATCCGTGACGGAACGTATGCTTCCGAGCATGCACGGTACGTTGCTTTGTATGCGTACTATACGCAACATTATGAAGAGATCCGCGACGAATATCAGGCACTGTACGGCGCTTTGATCGCTCTTTACGACAACAATATCGTAGTCACCGCTTTGCAACAGGAAGGGAAGTTGGAACATTTTCAACAGTTTGTCGGACAGTTGTACGTTACCGCAGTTTGCTTGGATGATTCGCAAGCACCGTCGGACGCTTGGCGGATCAGCAAACGAACGCTTTCCGACGTGTTGGAGCCGGTCCACATGGTGACAGACGGCGATTATGCCGATCCCGCGACCAACGGAGTTGCCATGCCGTCCGTCGAGATCGCGGCGGTTTCCGAACCGGTTCCGGTCGGGAAACCTTCGTTTGCGGACCCCGGAGTATTGCCGACCCCGCCGCAACAGGTCCCGCAACCGATCGCACCGCAAGAGGTGTCTCCGCCGAGCGATGCGGTTCCGCCGATCGCGGAAGACCCCGGAGATCCTCCGACGGCTCCTCTGACGGATCCGCAGGAGATCGCATTGGCGGATGCGGTCCGCAACGGAAGTTTGACCGAGCGTACGGATGCGGTCCGCAAAACATTGACATTGGAACAAAGTACGCTTTATACGGTTTCGGTCCAAAATCTGATGACCGTCACGTTTTACGATGTGGACGGTGTAACCGTTTTTGATAAACAGACCGTGGAATACGGTTCGGCGGTCCATTATGCCGGGGCATACCCGATGCGCGATCCGAGCGAGCGGTATTATTATACCGAATTTTTGGGGTGGATCGAAGCTACGGGTGAGGCGGCGGATCTGAGCTGCGTGACCAAAAGCCGCTCCGTGTATGCAAGTTATCGGACCGAAGATCGGTATTACAGCATCAAGTGGATCATTGACGGGCAACTTCCGGTCGTGACCAAACATCTTTACGGTTCTGTTCCGAGTTATCCGAATACGTTGACCAAGGAAGCGGATGCGGAATATACCTACGTCTTTTCCGGGTGGGACCGAACGCCGGAAGCGGTTTGCGCCGATACCGTGTATTACGGTTCCTTTACGGCGATTCCGCGGATCTATTCCGTGACATGGAAGGTGGACGGAGTATCGATCACCGAGCAATACGGTTACGGAGAATTCCCGCAATATCCGGGAGATCCCCCGGTGCGGCAATCGGATTCTTACCGATATACTTTTTCGGGATGGCGAAATGAGAAAAATTCCATGCCGATGACCGCTGTGACCGAGGACGTTACGTATTATGCCTTTTTTCAGCAAACAGCGTTGGCGACCGATCCTTTCGGAACGGGAATGGAAACGGTTTGGAGCGAGGAAGAAGTTACCGTGCTTGCTTCGGCTCCTACCGTGATCTACACAACGGCATTGAAAGAAGCGATGGAGCAGGAAAAAGATCTGGTGATCCGCTGGGATCGAATTTCATTGGTGCTGGATCGAAATGCACAGCAGATCCTAATCGGTTCCAACTGTAAACGGATCTGTTTGGAAAACGAAACGGGAATCGGTGTCACCGTTTACACATTGCGTTATCAGACCAGCCTCGGAAACGATTTGGAATTGTCTGTCCCCGCAGAATTGCGGTTTGACGGGAGCGTTTCAAATTGCGTTGCCGCTAATTTTTACCGCTGTGAGGAAACCGAATGGAAACGGCAAGAGGGGACGGTCTCGGTGATCGGTTCTCAACAAATAGAGATGCGACTTTGTTTTCCCGTTTCGATCCTCCCCGGAGCGGATTGCGATATTGCGGCGCTCCCCGCGTATGCCGAAGTCGGTCAGATCATCGATCTTTCGGAGATCACCTGTGCATTCGGGTTTGAAGTTTCCCATGCAAGGATCGTCGGTTCGGACGGAACGGAGATCCCAACGGACGGAATGTGTTTTTCCATGCCCGATCAAGCGGTCTCCGTTTCCTTAACGGTTTCCAAAATGATCTATCAGGTCACTTTTTTGGTCAACGGTGCGGTCTATCATACCGCGGAATACGGTTTGGGCGAGTCGATCCTGCTTCCGGAGGACCCGGTACTCCCTGCGGACGGACAATACTCCTATCGGTTTCTCGGCTGGTCTCCGAACGTAACGGTTGCCGCCGGAAGTGAGCGGGAACTTGTTTATACCGCACAGTTTTCCAAGCTTGCCTTACAGGGAACGGATCCGTACAAGTTGTCGGGAAACAGCAACCGTCTCCTCACCGTGGGACTTCCGATCTTGGGAGCAATCGCGGTGATGGCGATCGTCGGTTGGGGAATCCGAAAACAGAAACGAAAGCAACGGACCGATCCTCCAACGGAAACGCACACATCCCACACGGAGCCAACGGAGGATATCATCGCGTCACTTTTATCGGATCTGCGCGATCCTGCCCCCGAAAATTCGGGGAATGTACCATCAACGGAAACAACCGGGGCGGAAGCGGAGCAACCGACGCGGAACGACGGGGTACCGCATCCGACCGATGGTGCCGATCCTAACGAGTGATGTCTCGGCATACCGATTGCTTTTGACCGTTTTTTTTGCTTTTCGGAGAGCACATGCCGAAATTGCGGAACCGTTAAAGGTTCCGCCGATTGTGGCTGTCTGCTCTCATCGGTTACGACCAGTGTTTCAAAAAACGTTTCCTTTTGCCCGCCGGCGGATCCGATCGATCCCCCAAACCATGCGCTTGGTCTGAGAACGACCGTCCCGCTTTTTGACGGGCTCGCGGCTCACTGACACTGTCGGGGCTTTCGGAACAAAAAGGATCGGCTTCTCCGCAAATACGGGGAAGCCGATCCTTTCAAAGAATCGTTCGGTCGGCTGTTTGCGCGGTCAAGATCGAAAACAGGGAAAACGGCAGGTCGTTCGGAAACTGTGAAAATGTCATCCGTTTCGAATTGACGGGATGCGAAAAGGTCAGCCGAAAGGAATGCAGCCCGATGGGACCGCGGGTCGAGGCACCGTATTTTCCGTCACCGAACAGGGGAAAACCCCGAGAGGCGAACTGAACGCGAATTTGGTGGGTGCGTCCCGTTTCCAAACGGATGTGCAAAAGGGAAAGACACCCGTATTCCGCATGCGTCACGGTCTCCAAAGTTCGAAATTGCAATTTGGCTTCTTTTACGCCTTTTCGCATTCGGTCCACCGTGTAGGATTTGTTTTTTCCCCGATCGTGAAACAGAAGATCCCGCAAACTGCCGTCACAGGCGGAGGGATCTCCCTGAACAACGGCAAGATATTCTTTTTGGATCGCATGGCTCCGAACGGCTTCGGAAAGCACTTGCGCGGCGGCAGGGGTCTTGGCATACAGCATGATGCCGCCGACACCGCGGTCCAAACGGTGCACCACGCCGATATAGCCGTTATTTTCGGCAGCAAGCAGATCCGCAAATCCGGTTCCTTGCGCCGTTTGTTCGGAGATCAGATCTCGGGGTTTTTCCACCGCGATCAGGTCGCGGTCCTCATATAAACGGTTCATAAACGATCCTTTCGAACAGTAAGAACTTGATCTTTTGAAATAAAAACAAAAGCAAAACGAACATCTTTGAAACAAAACAGAGCTGTTTTAAAAATCAAAAACCAAAAAACGCAGAAAGCGGCGGATCCCGCTTTCACAGGAGATAACATGAGTTCTTTTTCAACAGCAAGCCATTCCGTTTCCGCGTCCGAGTTGCGGAACCTTCTTCCAAACTCCGAATTCGAAGTCGATCTGCATGTTTTCGACCGATTGGATTCGACTAACACCTATGCCAAAGAACTTGCCCGCGAGGGTTGTTGCGGGGATGCTTTGGTGGTGGCGTGGGCGCAAAGTGCTGGCCGCGGAAGAATGGGAAGAAATTTTTATTCGCCGGACGGGACCGGCGTTTATTTCAGTATTTTGCACCCCACGGAAAAAGCACTTTCGGAAGCGGTATCCGTGACCGCTATGACAGCCGTTGCGGTGAGACGGGCGATCTTACATTTAACCGGACGGTCGCTCGGAATCAAATGGGTAAACGATCTGTATCGGGACGGAAAAAAAGTGTGCGGCATTTTGG
>CAYPIV010000030.1:0-8366 GCA_964410895.1 uncultured Ruminococcus sp.
TTCTTTTTGATAAACTGATACAACTTACATTATAAAGCAATCCCCTGTTTATTTGTTTAATTTTCGGTTAACAAAATATGAATATTGTGAATCATAGTATCCGGAACAGAAAACGGTATTCCGGATGCCGATCTCCCCGTTTCAGCATCCCGTCACTTTTCCGTCTTTCTCGGATCCCGTTGCACGGTGCAAAAATTCGATATGCCGTTGACCGTCCGAGATCAAATACGCAAGCAAAGAACGCACCACCCGATCCGCGGTCCTTCCCATCAGTGTCTCCATTCGCTCATTTAAGCACTTTTCCGTTCTTCGCATTTCCGCCAACCGTTCAACAACGGCGCCTGTCAAAGAATTGCGAGGATCGTTTTTTCGCTCCATGGGGGCGATGCGTAACACTCCTCGAATCGCGGGATTGCCGTCCAAAGCCAAAATCAACTCCCCGAGTAGGCGAAAATGTTCCGCCTCTTCCTCGGAAAATGCTTCCAACCGTTCGGAAAGCTCGCGATCCGATGTTACCGTCATGATGCTGACATAGGTATAAGCGGAAAACAAATACAGCTTTTCACAGTAACATTCCGAAATACTTTTGGAAAGTCGGTGATCTGCCGATACGCATCCGATCAGTGTCGGACGGAAAGAAACGATCCTTCTGTGCTCCTGTTGATGATCCATTCGGTATTCCCCTTTCAAACAAGATCCAATCTCTCCACTCAGTGTATGCAAGACTTCATCGGAAGTTCCGAACGGATCCGAAAAAGTCGCGCCGGAATCGGGATCGCACGCGAACGGTGCAAACGGGAGATCCAAAACACAATGCCAAAGCAACGACCGTTTCTTTTTGTGTATGCAAAAAACGATTTTCAAAATCGACTTCGGCACAGAATATCAAAATATCGGGTACAGACCGATCAAAAAACGAGTCGGCATTTCTGCTCCCTCGCTCTCTTGCAGACATCTCCGAAATGCTATTGCTTTTTTGCAAGATCGGTGCTATAATGGAAAGCAGAGCTGTGCACGATGACGAACGTATTGCAACGGGCATCGAGCGGCAAGAAAAAGGATCCCGCCGAATTTTAGATCGGAACGGACCGCGCGTCGAACGGCTGAAAACGGGACCGCCAACCAAATGGGAGGAGCTTCTATGAAAATTCCGAATACAAACAAAGATCTGCGGCAATATGTGCGCAAGAAGAGATTCCTTCGCCTTCTGCCTTTTTTCCTGTGGATGCTGTTCGGCACCGTCGGGATCGTTTCCTATCAACATCGCAACACTTCGTTTGCCAATCCCACGCCGCTTGTCGGCTGGAAATTACCGATCCTGTTGGGGATCTTGACTTTGAGCGGATGCCTTTTGTTTCGGTTGTTTCCCCTTCTGCGCGACCGAACCTTTTCGGGAACGGTCTTATCCGTAAAACTTCGGCATGACTATTCCGCTTCCGAAGATCCGGGGTTTGCAAGTCCGATCCAATATGATTTTCGCGTCAAAACGTCCATTTGCGTTGTGGATGCCAAAGGCAAAAAACATCGCATTCGCTTTGAACAAAAGGACGGATTTTATGCCTACTACGAAGTCGGAACGCAGCTCGTACATTTCAGCGGTCTGCCGTATCCGATCCGGACCGATGAGAGCTGCGGGTACCTTTGTGTCGCCTGCGGCACCGTCCATCCGATGTTTTCGGACATTTGCGAACAATGCGGACATTCCGTTATCCCCCCAAAAGAACTGCGGCACCCGGAAGATTCGCATCGGTCCGCGTAAGCCGTCCGATTTCGAATCGGTCCGACTCCCGACATCCTGTTACCGGGATCTGCTTTGCGGTTGTACAAACGGTCCATCGGCTCGGAATACGCGGGCTACCGCCTGTGCGGGATCACGAATGGAAGTGGGCATTGCATCATCCGTCAAAAATCAAGTTTTTTCCCTGTTTTCCCCTATGCATCGCCATTCGTTTTGTACCGACTTTTCAAATGAAAGGAAAGACAAAATGCAAAGATCCTTTCGCCGCATGGTCGGGGCGAAAGGATCTTTTCGTTCTATTATCGGGCAAGCAATCGTACTGCCGTCAGTGAGAGGAACGGTTTCGAGACAACCGAGACGGATCCGAACGGACCGGTTTAAAGAACTGATACAGATTGCATGGGATCATTCCGTTGTACAGCTTTCGGATCTTATCCGCCCGTCTGCCGTACAGCCGTTCGAATTCCGGATGGGACGTGATGATATAAATGTGCCACGGATCCCAATCGGCAAAGTGATTGCCCATGGCACGGTACAATGTTTCCACTTCATTTTGCTTCATTAACCGCTCGCCGTACGGAGGATTGCAAACAACGGTCCCACGGCGATCCGGGCGCCGGATCGTCCGCACATCCGCCGAAAAGATTTGCATAAACTCCTCTACCCCCGCGCGCAATGCGTTTTCGTATACGAGATCCAATACGTCCTCGTCGATATCCGAAGCGTAAACTTCAAACTGTGCATCGGTCTTGACCGCCGCCTGTACCTGTTCCCGTGCATTCCGCCACATGTGTGCCGGCAAGCGCGCAAACGTTTCCCCCGCAAAGTTCCTCCCGAGCCCGGGAGCTCTCCCGGACAGGATCAGCGCCGCTTCAATGGCAATGGTTCCGGAACCGCACATCGGATCCCAAAATAAAACGTCTTCTTTCGGTCTGGCGGTCAAAGCAAGCGCTGCCGCCAACGTTTCGCGAATGGGCGCCGGTCCTGCCTGCGGACGGTACCCGCGCTTATGCAACGGAACGCCGGAAGTATCCAACATCAAATATGCCGTATCCTTAAACAGGAAAAACTCAATTTGGTATTTGGTCCCTGTCTCGGGAAACCAGCGGATCCCGTAGCTCTCGCTCAAGCGCTCCGCAACCGCTTTTTTGATAATGCTTTGACAATCCGGAACCGAATGAATACCGCTTCGAATGCAGTGTCCCTTCACGGGAAAGGCATCGTTTTTGCAGATCCATTCTTCCCACGGCATTGCCCGAACCCCCTCGAACAGGTCGTCGAATCGTTTTGCCGCAAAGGAACCGATGCAAATAAACACATGTTCCGCACATCTCAACCAAAGATTTGCACGCGGAATATCCTGCTCTTCTCCCCAAAACAGCACGCGACCGTCCATGGTCTCGATTCTGGAAAGTCCCAAAGCATCGATCTCTTCTCCCAACAGTTTTTCCAAGCCGAACAGGCAAGTTGCTACCAATTTCAGTTTCATACCGTCCCCTTTGTATTGTTCATCCGTTTTTGCAAAACGACCGATTTTCAATAGCATTATACTATTTTTGCAAAAAAATGTCAATAAGGTATTGCATTTTTTCGAATCATCCTGTATAATATACTTTATACTTTAGTTTGGTAAAATTCATCTGCGTAAGAAAGGAACCCGTTATGAACAAAATGAAAGTCGGTGTCATCGGTGCGACCGGTATGGTCGGTCAGCGTTTTTTGACCTTGCTGGAGGACCATCCGTATTTTGAAGTGTCCGTACTTGCAGCCTCTGCCCGTTCTGCCGGAAAAACATATGCGGAAGCGGTAGGCGACCGTTGGAAGATGTCCGTCCCCATGCCGGAGATCTATCGAAACATGGTGGTCGAGGACGCTGCCGACATTCAAAAAGTCGGCGCAAGCTGTACCTTTGTTTTTTGCGCAGTGGACATGAAAAAAGAAGAGATCCGCGCGTTGGAAGAAGCCTATGCCAAGGCCGAGATCCCCGTGGTATCCAACAATTCCGCACACCGTTGGACGCCGGATGTTCCCATGGTCATTCCGGAGATCAACGCGGAACATTTGGAAGTGATCGCTTCCCAAAGAAAACGGCTCGGTACCAAAAAAGGATTTATCGCGGTCAAGCCGAACTGTTCCATCCAATCCTACGTTCCCGCGTTAACACCGCTCTTGAAATTCGGAATTCAGGAAGTGGTCGCAACCACGTATCAGGCAATCTCCGGAGCGGGAAAAACGTTCCGTGAGTGGCCGGAAATGATCGATAATGTCATTCCTTATATCGGCGGCGAGGAAGAAAAAAGCGAACAGGAACCTTTGCGCGTTTGGGGACATGTGGAGAACGGTGAAATCGTAAAGGCAACCGCCCCCGTGATCACGACACAGTGCATCCGCGTACCCGTCAGCGATGGTCATACGGCGGCGGTTTTTGTGCGATTCCGAAAAAAGCCGTCTAAAGAAGAGATTTTGGACGCTTGGAAGAATTTTTCCGGAAAGCCGCAACAGTGGAAGCTTCCGCATGCGCCGGAGCAGTTCATTACCTATTTTGAAGAGGACAACCGTCCGCAAGCCAAATTGGATCGCGATCTGTACGGCGGAATGGGAGTTTCGGTCGGACGTCTCAGAGAGGACGCCGTTTACGACTATAAATTCATCGGGCTTTCCCACAACACGCTCCGCGGTGCCGCAGGCGGTGCGGTTTTGATCGCGGAATTGCTGTACAAAGAAGGATACTTTGATTGATCCCCGTTACGATCACCGGCTGAGTCGGCACCTTTCGGGATACAAAAGAACACAGAGGAGGGACCGAATGCATTCGGTTCCTCCTTTGCGTTCGGCAAACGACCGTAATCATTGTTCACAAGGTCCGATTTTTTCGAAGCGATCCCGCAGGACCGACGCGGGGACCGCACGGAAGGATCCCCGCGTTTCCCCGCTCTCATTTCCGATCCGCCGCGTCCGTTTTCGCTATACGGATCCCATACCTGCGATTCGGCACAGACTTTCGGACCCGATTTTTCGGAGCAGCATCAAAAAGATCGGCGATCCGTGAAGAGAACAGGCAAGATCCGATCAAAGCAATATTTTATCCGTCTTGATTTTCTTTCTCATTGGCATTCTGCCGAAAAAATGTGCTATAATGGTCGAAAGAAATAAACGAAAGGTAGGAGTTATGCAAACGATTCAACAATTCGCGGCAGAATTTCAGTCCTGCAGAACCATTTTACATGCATTGGGCGACGAAAACCGTCAGCACTTGATCCTCACCATGATGCAAATGGGCGAATGTGCCGGGGTACGGGTAGGAACGATCACCGAACGGACCAATCTCTCCCGTCCCGCCGTTTCGCATCACTTAAAGATCCTGAAAGAAGCCGGCATTGTGAAAGTTCGACGTTGCGGAACCAAAAATTATTATTCGTTTGATAACGATGCAAAAGCCGTAACCATGCTTTTGACCATGCTGACCAACGCAAAAGAATTGATGCAGACCTCCGCCCCAAAGAAAGGATGATGGATATGGAATTGAAAGAAGCGATCCGACAACGTCACAGTGTACGGCAGTACACAAACCGCCCCATTCCCTCGGAAATTTTGACTGCCCTGCAAACCGAGGTGGATTCCTGCAACGAGGAAGGAGGCCTGCACATTCAATTGATCACCAATGAACCGAAAGCATTCAACAGTTTGCGTGCGCACTACGGAAAATTCAGCGGCGTGGAACACTATTTGATGTTGATCGGCAAAAAAAGCAGTCAATTGGATGAACGGTGCGGATACTACGGCGAACGATTGGTCCTGAAAGCCCAACAGCTCGGGCTGAATACCTGTTGGGTCGCCATGACCTATAAAAAGATCCCGTCCGCTTTTCGGATCGACGCAGGCGAAAAGACAGTTGCGGTCATTCCGCTCGGATACGGAAAAACATCCGGTGCATCGCATCCGATCAAACGTGCCGAGCAAGTCAGCAATATCGGTGCGGAAACTCCGGATTGGTTTCGGGAAGGTGTCGAAGCGGCACTGTTGGCGCCGACTGCCATGAATCAGCAAAAATTTCAATTGACTTACCAAAACGGGCAAGTAACGGCAAAAGCCGGTAAGGGCTTTTACGCCAAAGTCGATCTCGGGATCGTCAAATACCATTTTGAAGCTGTTTCCGGAAGGCCGTGCAAAACGAACTAACCCCCTCATCGATCCCGCATATATCCCGTCGACTTCTTTTGCAGATCATCGTACATTCCAAGTTCTGCCGGACCGATTTTTCAGCCAAGATCCTCTTTGATCTTGGCTTTTTTGATTTCGGTTTTGACTTTTCTTGCGGTACGGAAGATGTCGAAACGGATCGATGATCCCGCCTTGTCACACGAAAAAGCATACGCTTCTACCGTTTTCAAAAGATCCGAAAAGGTGTTTTCGCAGGTGTGTTCGGAATGGATCCGCACGGGATATCCCGCAAATTCCGCAGTTACCGCTCTTTCGGTAATCGATTTTTTATACGATACGCGCATTTTTTAGAATGAGAATTGTTCTGATTCTTGTTTTTGACAGAAATGAAGGACTTTTTTGCGGAATTTGCGGAAAATTCGTGTAATTTTGTCAGCGCGTCGGACAACCCTCCGACAGCATTTAAAATTCCGTAACGGACCGCTTCCCTGCCTTCCAAGATGCTGCCGCAATCGGTGGCAAGCTCGTCGGGACGCAGCATCAGCATTTCCACCTCTTCCTTTTTTGCATGGGAATGGCTGCAAATAAAATGCACGATTCGCTTTTGCATTTCTCCCATATACCGAAAAGACTGCGGAACTCCCAGCACCGTTCCGTTAATCCGAACCGGGTGCAACATCATGGTGGCGGACGGTGCGATCAGCGAATACCGTGCGGAAGTTGCCAACGGGATCCCGATTGAATGCCCGCCTCCCAACACCAAAGACACCGTCGGCGTTTTCATGGAAGCGATCAGTTCGGCAAGTGCCAATCCCGCCTCAACATCCCCGCCCATGGTGTTTAGGATCAGCAAAATTCCATCCGTTTCCCGGCTTTGTTCCAGATCGACCAACAGCGGGATCAACTGCTCGTATTTCGTTGCCTTCTGCCCCTCCGGCAAAAGGTAATGCCCTTCGATCTGACCGATGATCGGAATGCAAAAAAAGCGGTTTCGATCGTCGGGCTCCGCAAAAAAATGTTCCGCCGTCTGCGATCTTGGAAACTCCGTCGGTTTCATTTCATTGATGATCTGCTTCTCCATAAGGATCTTTTCCACTCCTGCTCAGTCTAAATTTTTCTTCATACTTAATATCCACAAGAGTTTTCATTCTTATACCTTGCAAATTATGAAAAAAAAGACTTTACAAGTCGAAAAAAAGGTGCTATAATAAATAAGAATGGGAAATCTCACTTTTCCCCTGAAATACGTGTAAAAAATAATACATAAGAGAGGTTCAAACGATCATGGAAAACCAAATATTGGTTGAAACGTCCGCACGTCACATTCATTTGACACAGGAAGCCGTAGAAATTTTGTACGGGAAAGGCGCAGAGCTGACCGTCAAAAAAATGCTCAGCCAACCGGGACAATTTGCAACCGGCAATGAAAAGATCACGTTGGTGGGTCCCAAAGGCAATCTTGCCGTCAGCGTCCTCGGCCCTGTCCGCAAGGCAAACCAAGTCGAGCTTTCCTACACCGATGCCCGCACTCTCGGCTTGAAAGACGTTCCGGTTCGCGAAAGCGGTGATATTGCAGGTACCCCCGGTTTGAAGTTGGTCGGTCCTGTCGGTGAGATCGATATTACCGAAGGTGTGATCATTGCAAAAAGGCACATCCACTTGACCCCTGCCGATGCCGAAACATTCGGCGTTCAAGACAAGCAGATCGTAAAAGTGAAGATCCATTCCGAGCGTTCCCTGATCTTTGACGATGTGGTATGCCGCGTTCATCCGAATTTTGCTCCCGCAATGCACATTGATACCGACGAGTGTAATGCGGCAAGTGCATTCGGCACCGTTTACGGCGAGATCTTGGCATAAGATCTTCCCTGCGTTCCGAAGTTTCCCTTTCGGAGACACGATACCGATTTTTACTGTTTCGGTTCCAAGTGAAATGATCCCCGCATGGAGCCGTCAAATCGACGTTCCGCGTTTGGAGTTCCGAGCGTACTTCCGCAAAACGGTCTTTTGCGCTCACGGCAGTCGGGATCTCGGAACGGAAACGCTTCCCCCTGTTATCGGATCGCACTTTTTTCGAAAAGTTGCGATTGAAAAATTTATATTGTTATCAAACTGAAAAAGGAGATCTATCAAATGAGCAATGTTAGCAATTGCCCCTACGCAATGAGTACTGAAGTTCAGCACCAATGCAAGGTCACAAAGGGCTGTGACCATGGTCCTGCTCCCATTCCGGAAGAAGGAAAATGGATCCAAGCAAAACAAATCACCGATATTTCCGCTTACACGCACGGTGTAGGTTGGTGCGCTCCGCAGCAAGGTGCCTGCAAGCTTTCTCTCAATGTCAAAAACGGCATCATCGAGGAAGCATTGGTCGAGACCATCGGCTGCTCCGGTATGACGCACTCCGCGGCAATGGCAGCTGAAATTTTGCCCGGAAAGACCTTGCTGGAAGCACTGAACACAGACC
>CAYPIV010000031.1:0-8189 GCA_964410895.1 uncultured Ruminococcus sp.
GTTTGTGCAAAAATTTTTGATCGTTGAATTTTTGCGGAAGCATTTTCTTTTTTCGAGTCGAGCGGATCAATGCGGACTGATCGGCAAAGACCAACTTTTTTTCCCGCAGAAGCGCTCGTGCCCGCGTTAAGATCCCGGTCTCTTTCATCCGTTTCAAATTCATCAGCAAAACGCCGGCGTTGATATAATTCGGATACAACAAATATTTTCCGTAATGATCTCTGGCGGCGGCATATTCCGCATCACCGAGATCGATCCCGTATAAAAGAGAAATATCGCGGTGAAACAAAATGTCAACGTCCAAGTATAATACCTTATCCGGCATGTCATCCACGCAATCGGCAAACAAGCGGATCAAGGTGTACGGAGAGCAGTAAGCATCCTCATTGGGACACTTTGCAAATTCTTTTTCATACAGGTCGCCGACATCGACCTTTCTGACACGGTTTTTCGGATGATACGAACGGATCACCCGTTCGAAAAAAGCAATTTGCGCATCGTTTATCGGAGAATATGCGGAATCAAGTTGCGAAAGATCCATGGTAAATACATAAAAGGTAAACGGCTCTTCGGAAGCGGTCCGCTTAAAGATGGAAAGTGCGCAGGTCAGCATTCCGTCAAAAACTTTGCTGTTCCCGCAAAATAAAATATTCATCATGTCACTCACCTTGTTTGATATAACGGATCCATTCGACATCGGAACACTTTGCCCGCTCGGTCATGCAAGCATAAACGCGATCCCGAAGATCCGTTTTTTGCTTTTTCAGAGGAAGCGTCTCGTCCGGATAAAACGGACCGTCGATATAGGTCACGATTTTCGGCTTTTTCGAATGCCTGCGGTGTTGATAGGTATTGGTAAAACAAAAAACGGGCGTTTTCAACCGAACCGGATAATGAAACGACGTATCCGGAAACGGGCGGATCCCGGTATAGAAAGGCCAAATATGCGCTTCCGGATAAATTACGATACATTGTTTTTTTCGGATCCGAGATTCAATGCAATGCAAAAAATTTCGGTACGCTACCCGATCATCCGGCAACGGAATGGCGCCGAGCGAAGGAGTCAAGCGCCCTAAGATCGGCATGGAAACATTGTTCGGGTGAACAATGGTGCTGTTGGTTTTCGGAAAATTCATCATATGCGGCAGAAGCGCGTCACCGATATCCTGTGTATGATTTCCATAAAAAAAATATCCTTCTTTTCGAAACGGCTTACATTTTTCGCAACCGACGACCGTGTGGTGAAAAACCAGCTTGGTATATAAAAAAGCCAACGGGGTCGCGGTGATCCGGTACCAAAAAAAATGGGTACACTTCTTCCAAATCGAATGAAAGTCATATACATAGCTTCCGTCAATCGTTTTCGGAGTAATGATCGCCGTGGAAAATTCATCATTTTGTTCATCTTGATAGTAAATGATCTTTCTTTTTTCCAATGGTCTTTCCTTCACTTCCTGTCAAAAAAACACGAAAATCAACGAACACGGTTTATTATACCATATTTCATAGCCTTTGTCAATTTAATTGTAAAAAAACTTAAAATAGTTGAAATTTTTTTTACAAAACGTTTTTGGACCCGAAAAAGAGGACACACGACGTTCATGTATAAAAAAGTGAGACCGCACATACAATGACATGGGAAACTCTCAAATTTTCAATTTAAAAAAAGGCGGATTTAGCTATGTGGAAAAAGATCAAACCGTATGCCGTTTCCGTTGGGATCGCGCTTTTGGTGGGCGGAGTCGCTGCACTGTTGACCAAAAACAGCATGAACTTGTATCAAGAGATCCGACTGCCGCCGATATCACCGCCATCATGGCTGTTCCCCGTCGTTTGGACGGTCCTATATATTCTGATGGGTATCAGCTCGGCAAAGATCTATACCGATACCGATTCTCTCCCCGCACTTCGGGAAGAAGCGATCGGAACGTATGCCGCAAGTCTTTTGGCAAATTTCGGCTGGAGCTTGATCTTTTTCAATCACCGTGCCTTTCTTCTGTCCTTTCTGTGGCTTTTGGTGCTGTTGTATCTGATCGTCAAAATGATCATCCGATTTCATAAAATACAGCCTTGGACTGCCGATCTGCAAATTCCGTATGCCGTTTGGGTCGCTTTTGCGGGATATTTGAATTTTGCGATTTGGATCTTGAACCGTTGAAATACGCAGGAACGGGGATCGAATGCAAATCATTCGATCCCCCTTCTTTTACCGGATTCCGTATTTTTCGATAATGTAATCCATGTCCTTATCTCCGCGTCCGGACAAATTGATCAAGACCGATCCTTTTTTCATCTTCTTTGCAAGTTGAATTCCGTATGCGACCGCATGAGCACTCTCAATTGCCGGAATGATCCCCTCCAATCGGGAAAGTTCGAAAAACGCATCTACGGTTTCCGAATCGGAGATCACGTCATACTTCACCCGCCCGATGTCACGCAAAAACGCGTGTTCGGGACCGGATGACGGGTAATCCAAACCGCTTGCGACCGAATAGACCGGAGCGGGATCCCCGTTTTCATCCTTTAACATAATGCTGTTGAAACCGTGCATGACCCCCTCAGAGCCATACTGCAAACTTGCGGCATGATCGCCGAGCGCAGGACCTCTCCCCAAGGGTTCGACCCCGTAGATCTCCACGGCATCGTTTAAAAATCCGGAAAAGAAGCCTGCCGCATTGGAACCGCCGCCTACGCAAGCCACGATCGCATCCGGAAGTTCTCCGGTCATGTTCAAAAATTGTTCCCGTGCTTCGATTCCGACAACACTTTGAAAATCCCGTACCATCATGGGAAACGGGTGCGGTCCCACCACGGATCCGATACAGTAAATGGCGTCTCGGTATTCTTTTGCATACGCGGAAAAGGCGGCATCAACCGCTTCTTTCAACGTTGCCAAACCCTCACGGACTTCAATCACGTTCGCACCGAGGATCTTCATCCGCGCCACGTTCGGCGCCTGTTTCCGAATATCCACAGCTCCCATGTAAATATCGCATTCCAAGCCGAAATACGCGGCGGCGGTTGCCATTGCCACACCGTGCTGACCCGCGCCGGTTTCGGCAATGACTTTTTTCTTTCCCATATATTTCGCAAGCAGGACTTCTCCCATACAGTGGTTCAATTTGTGAGCGCCTGTATGGTTCAGATCCTCGCGTTTGACGTACAGCTGAACGTTGCCGTATTTTCCGGAAAGCCGTTCCAAATAGGAAATGGGGGTGGGACGTCCTTGAAACTCGGTTCTGATCCGCCGTAATTCGCCGATAAACCGTCTGGATTTGCAAATTGTGTAATAGGCTTCCGTAATTTCCCGCATGGCTTGTTTCAAGTCATCCGAAACATAGGCTCCGCCGTATTTTCCGAAATATCCTTCCTCATTCGGGTACTGTTTCAGATAGGTATCAAAATCAATTCCATTGTATTGCATGTTCGGTTCCTCCGTAAATATAGTGAATTAAGTATATGCTCAATTGATAAAACCATATCTGCGGGTCACCATCGCTTTCCCGGTTGCGTCATGGAAGCCTCCTGTTTCAGTGTGATAAAAAACAAAACGTCCCTGACAGAACTTGCCGTTCTGCCAAGGACGAATAAACCGAATTATCCGCGGTGCCACCTTGTATTCACACGATCTGTGTGCGCTGATCGGATACTAACATATCCTTGCCCCATAACGGAGGACATCCGTCGCAGAATACTCGGTTTCCCTTTGACTGCGCCCTCAGCGGTCCATTTGATGACTTGTTTTTCACCCGGATCTCAGCCCCCCCCGGGTTCTCTGTGGAAGCATAGCCAACGTTATCTCCGCCTCAACGGTTTTTAACAGTATAACACGGATCAAAAAATTTGTCAACTGTTTTTTGAATATTTTTTTGAAAGATCCGAGGATCCGGTTTGAACATGCACCAAAGATCAAAGCTTTTTGAAGTATTGAACGGCAGAACGGAACATTCCGATCTCAAAATCACCCGGTACGTTTTTGTAAAGTCCGGATCCGATTCGTTCCGAATGTCCCATCTTCCCGAACACCCTGCCGTCGGGCGAAGAGATCCCCTCGATCGCACAAGCGGAATTGTTCGGGTTGAACCGAATATCCGATGTCGGAACTCCGTCGGCATCCACATACTGCGTAACGATCTGCCCGTTGGCAGCCAACTGTGCGATCAACGTTTCATCGGCAAGGAATCTACCTTCTCCGTGAGAGATCGGAACCGTCACAATGTCGCCGACCTTCCGCTCCGCGAGCCACGGAGATTTGACAGAACAAATCTTGGTGCGCACCAACCGAGATTGGTGACGTCCGATGGTATTATAGGTCAATGTCGGCGAAGATGCATCGGTATCCACGATCTTTCCGTACGGTACCAACCCCAATTTGATCAGTGCCTGAAAACCGTTACAAATTCCCGCCATCAAGCCACCGCGTGCATCCAGCAGCTCCGTTACCGCTTCTTTTACCGCGGCATTTCGGAAAAACGCGGTAATGAATTTTCCGGAACCGTCCGGCTCGTCACCGCCGGAGAAACCGCCCGGAATGAAGATGATCTGCGACTGCCGCACTTTTCGCGCGAATTCTTCCACCGATCGCACGATCGCTTCTTTCGTCAGATTGGTGACCAAAAAGATCTCCGGTTCCGCTCCCGCATCCGCCAGCGCTTTTGCGGTATCGTATTCGCAATTGGTTCCCGGAAATGCGGGAATCAGCACGCGCGGTTTGGCAACGGAAACCGCCGCTCCGATGCGCTTGGTTTCGGGATAAGAGAAACTCGGAATCTTGCCGGATCCTTGAGAGATATTGCACGGGAACACCGACTCCAAACGATCCTCATACAATTGCAAAAGAAGCGTTTGGGGGATCCGCTCGCCGTCTTTTTCCAAAATTGCTTCCGTCACGGTTTCACCGATCACTACGGCGTGCTCCACAAACGTATCGTCCGCCATTTCCAACAGGAACGAAGCGTAAGAATAGCCGAACAGATCTTTTTGCGTCAACGTATCCGCATATCGGAACCCGATCCCATTTCCGATCGCCATTTTAAAGACGGCTTCCGCAATGCCTCCGTAAGTGGGAGTGTACGCGGAAAGAACCTTTCCCGCACGCATCAGATCATGAACGGTCTCGTACAGAGAAAGAACGGAGGATGCCACGGGAAGTCCGTCGGAACCGACCTCGGGTTTCAGCCAAAGCACGCGGTGCCCTGCCCCCTTAAAATCATTGGAGACCACATCGTTTACCGAGCCGGTCGTAACCGCAAACGATACGAGCGTAGGCGGAACATCGATCTTTTCAAAGGTTCCGGACATGGAATCTTTCCCGCCGATCGAGGCGATCCCGTAATCCAACTGTGCGCGGAACGCACCGAGCAGCGCCGCTGCGGGCTTGCCCCAACGCGCGGGATTTTTTCCGGGCTTTTCGAAATACTCTTGGAATGTCAGATACACATCTTCGAATTTTGCTCCGGTGGCAATCAGTTTGGAGACCGATTCCACTACGGCAAGATACGCGCTGTGATACGGACTGCACATCGCGATCTCCGGGTTATATCCCCAAGCCATGAACGAACAGGAGTCGGTATGTTTGCGCTCTACCGAGATCTTATGCACCATTGCTTGGATCGGCGTTTGTTGGTGTTTTCCGCCAAACGGCATCAACACCGTACCGGCACCGATCGTAGAATCAAAGCGTTCGGAAAGCCCCCGTTTGGAACAAACATTCAGATCCCGCACCAAAGCGCGGTATCCCTCCGTGAAAGACGCGGGAATGTCTTTTTCAAACGGCTTGGGAGCATCGGGAGCAATGCAAATATGTTTCTCCGCTCCGTTGGAGTTCAGGAACGCGCGGGAAATATCCACGATCTTCTTTCCGTTCCATGTCATCGTCAGCCGCGGTTCGGATTTGACCGTTGCAACCACGGTCGCCTCCAAATTTTCGGTTGCGGCAAGCTTCAAAAAAGCGGGAACGTCCTTGCTTTCCACAACCACCGCCATTCTCTCCTGCGACTCGGAAATGGCAAGCTCGGTTCCGTCCAATCCTTCATACTTTTTCGGAACGGCATTCAGGTCGATATCCAAGCCGTCCGCCAATTCGCCGATAGCAACGGAAACGCCTCCGGCACCGAAATCGTTACACCGTTTGATCAAACGGCAAGCATCGGCATTGCGGAACAACCTCTGCAGCTTTCTCTCTTCCGGTGCGTTTCCTTTTTGCACTTCCGCTCCGCAGGTCTCCAAAGAGCGTACCGTATGCGATTTGGAAGAGCCCGTAGCTCCACCGCATCCGTCCCGACCGGTACGTCCGCCGAGCAAAATGACTTGATCCCCCGCCACGGGACACTCTCTGCGGACGTTTTCCGCAGGAGTTGCGGCAAGGACCGCTCCGATCTCCATCCGTTTTGCGGCATATCCGGGATGATACAGCTCATCTACCATGCCGGTTGCAAGTCCGATCTGGTTGCCGTAAGAGGAGTAGCCTGCCGCAGCCGTAGTCACGATCTTTCTTTGCGAAAGCTTTCCGGGAATGGTATCCTTGACCGGTACGGTCGGATCGGCAGCCCCCGTGATCCGCATGGCGGAATAAACATACGACCGTCCGGAAAGCGGATCGCGGATCGCACCGCCGATGCAGGTTGCGGCACCGCCGAACGGTTCGATCTCCGTCGGGTGATTGTGCGTCTCGTTTTTGAACAGCAACAACCACGGTTCCTTTTTCCCGTCGACTTCGATCTCCATTTTTACGGTACAGGCATTGATCTCTTCGGATTCGTCCAATTTGGCAAGTTTTCCCGTGGACTTCAAATACCGTGCCGCAAGCGTTGCAAGATCCATTAAGTTGATCGGCTTATCATCGCGTCCGAGCTGTTTGCGAATTGCCAAATACTGCCGATACGTCCGTTCCGCTTCCGCATCGCAAAACGTGACGTTATCGATCGTTGTCAAAAAAGTAGTGTGGCGACAGTGATCGGACCAATAAGTATCGATCATGCGGATCTCCGTAATGGTGGGATCCCGTTGCTCTTCCTCCTTGAAGTAGGTCTGCAAAAAAGCAATATCGTCTGCGTCCATTGCAAGACCTTTTTCTTTCAGAAAATCGGAAAGTCCGTCCCGATCCAAGTTGCAAAAGCCGTTCAGGATCTCCACATCGGTCGGGATCTCCGTTTGCATGGCAAGCGTTTGTACGGGTGCCAAGGAGGCTTCGCGGCATTCTACCGGGTTGATGACATGTTTTTTGATCTGCGCAAGCTCGGATCCGCTCAGATCACCGTAGAGCAAATATACTTTTGCGGTCCGCACACCGGGACGTTCGCACTGCGACAGAATCTGAATGCACTGTGCGGCACTGTCGGCGCGCTGATCGAACTGACCGGGTAAGTATTCCACCGCGAACACCGCCGCTCCGTCGGATTCGAAACTTTCACTGACCAGATCCAATTGCGGTTCGGAAAAAACCTTCTCCTTGGCGGATTCAAAGACAGACCGATCGATATTTTCCACATCATACCGATTGAGAATGCGTACCTTCTTCAAGGAACGAATTTGCAGAAGTTGACAAATTTCATTTTGCAGAGCTTTCGCTTCATGCGCGAGCTCTTCTTTTTTTTCGACATAAACTCTGTAAACCATAAAAGCTCCTGAAACTGATTATTTTTGTTGCGCCTGCAATGCACGGTGACCGATATCCGAACGGTAGAAGCCGTTTTCGAAAACGACCTGTTCGGTATGCCGATATGCTTTTCGGATCGCTTCCTCCAGCGTATCCGCAACTGCTGTTACTCCCAACACACGTCCACCGGAACTGACAAGACGTTCGCCGTCCTTTTTGGCTCCCGCAACATAAATAAACGCGTCCTCGCGGTCCTGCGGCAATTTGATCTCATAACCGGATTCATATTGAACCGGATATCCTTTGGAAGCAACGATCACACAGCAAGCATGCCGCTTGGAAAATGTGACGTCAACATCCGCCAACGTCCCGTTCGCGGTTGCCATCATGACCTCAAGCAGATCACTTTCCATCAACGGCAAAACGACTTGCGTTTCCGGATCGCCGAAACGGCAATTATATTCGATCACCTTCGGACCGTCCTCGGTCAGCATCAAGCCGAAGTAAAGACATCCGCGAAAACTTCTTCCCTCTGCATTCATTGCCCGAACGGTCGGCAAAAAGATCGTTTGCATGCATTCCTCCGCGATCG
>CAYPIV010000032.1:0-7948 GCA_964410895.1 uncultured Ruminococcus sp.
ACTGTTCAACAAACGAATCGTTTATTGAATATTTTGGAGGAAATTATGGCAGAAAAATTTAATCCGGCAGAGCAGGATCTGAAAGAATCTCTCATCGCTCTGAACCGTGTATCCAAGACTGTCAAAGGTGGTCGTGTCGCTCGTTTTGCAGCTTTAATGGTTGTGGGCGACGGCGCAGGTCATGTTGGCGTTGGACTTGGTAAGGCAGCTGAAGTACCCGAAGCAATCCGTAAGGGTATCGAAGACGCAAAGAAAAATATGGTTACCGTATCGCTCAAAGGAACTTCCATTCCTCACGAGGTCATCGGTGTATTCGGCGCAGGAAAGGTTCTCTTGAAGCCCGCAGCACCCGGTACCGGTATCATTGCAGGCGGCAAAGTACGTATGGTACTGGAAGCAGCCGGCATTAAGAACATTCGCGCAAAGTGCTTGCGTTCCAACAATCCGACCAACGTTGTCAAGGCAACGATGGAAGGCTTGAAGGAGCTTCGCACTGCCGAGCAGGTTGCCAAGATTCGCGACATCTCGGTTGAGCAGGTCAAGGGTTGATTGGAGGTAACGGAACATGAAAAAAGTTACACTTACAAAAAGCTTGATCGGTTGCAAGCCCAATCAAAAGGCAACTGCAAAATCCTTGGGACTGAACAAAGTCGGCGATAGCATCATTCATGCGGATGATGCGGTGTTGGCTGGCAAAATCAAAGTTCTTTCCCATATGGTTTCAGTCGAAACCGCAGAAAACGCATAAGGAGGTAATCGCAGATGAAACTCCATGAGCTTCAGCCCGCTGAAGGCTCCGCAAAGGCAGCCTGGAGAAAGGGCAGAGGTCCCGGTTCCGGTAACGGTAAGACTGCCGGCAAGGGACATAAAGGTCAGAACGCGCGTTCGGGTGGCGGTGTTCGTACCGGCTTTGAAGGCGGTCAGTTCCCAATCTACAGAACGCATCCCAAAAGAGGTTTCCACAACAATTTCGCAACCAATTATGCAATTGTGAATGTTGAGGATTTGAACAAATTCCTTGACGGCACCATTGTTGACATGGATATGTTGTTGGCTGCAAAGATCATTCGCAAACCGATGGACGGATTGAAGGTTCTGGGCAACGGTGAGCTTACCAAAAAACTTACAGTAAAAGCAGCCGTCTTTTCGGCAACTGCTAAGGAGAAGATAGAGGCGGCAGGCGGTAAGGCAGAGGAGGTATAAGGATGTTTCAAACGTTCAAAAACGCGTGGAAAGTCCCCGATCTTCGTAAGAAGATCCTCTTTACCCTGATGATCATTCTTCTGTATCGTATTGGCGCAACACTTCCGGTACCCTATGTGGATATGGCGCAGGCAGATGCCGATCAAGCCAAATTGTTCGGAGGCATGTTCCAATTTATGGGAATGTTGTCTGGGTCCGCATTCAGTCAAGCAACGTTTTTTGCTTTGTCTGTCAGCCCGTATATCACATCTTCCATTGTTATGCAGCTTTTGACCGTTGCTATTCCCGCCTTGGAAAGAATGTCCAAGGATGAGATGGGCAAGAAGAAAATTGCCTCGGCAACCCGTTGGGTGACCATCGGTTTGGCGTTGATTACGGCATATGGTTATGTCAATTTGTTGAATAGTGCCAATCTTCTGAAAATTGACGAGGGAATGTCCGATTTCTTTGCTTGGGTCGTGATGATTGCTTGCTATTGTGCAGGTGCATCGTTGATCATGTGGCTTGCCGAAAAGATCAATGATCATGGCATCGGAAATGGTATTTCCATGATCCTGTTTGCCAACATTTTGTCCGGTGGTATTTCCGCTGTGCAAGATCTGGTCAATATGGTTCCCGCTCAAAACATCGAGAATGAGGTATTGGGCTATGTGCTGGGTGCACTCGAAGTTCTCCTTTCCTTGGCTTTGGCTTTGGCTGCTGTGATTTTGATCGTTTGGTTTACCAACTCCGAAAGAAGAATCAAGGTGATCTATGCAAAGAAAGTCGTCGGTCGTAAGATGTACGGCGGTCAAAAGACCAACCTTCCTTTGAAGATGAATATGGCAGGCGTTATGCCCGTGATCTTTGCAAGTTCCATCGTGTCCATCCTCCCCACCATTGCGGCATTTTTGAAGGAAGATAATGGATTCAGAGTGTTTGTTGAACAATGGTTGAGTCAAAATTCTCCGATCTATATTGTTATTTTCATTGCTTTGATCTTTGCGTTCTCCTATTTCTACATTGCGATTTCGTTCAATCCCGTGGAAGTGGCGAACAATATTCGGAGCAACGGCGGTGCCATCATCGGTATCCGTCCTCAGGAAATGGCTCCCTTTATTAAGAAGATCTTGAATCGCGTTACTTTGATGGGCGCGGTATTCCTGGTGATTATCGCTGCAACGCCGTTGATCGTCAGTGCAATCGTCAATGCGGCAGGCGGTTCCTTCAGCAGTATTGCTTTTACGGGAACTTCCCTGTTGATCGTAGTCGGCGTGGCACTGGAGACCGTGCGCGATTTGGAAGCACAGCTTTCGATGCGAAACTACAAAGGCTTCCTTGATTGATCCGATTGTCAAACGGAGGAAATTATGAATCTGATTTTACTGGGGGCTCCCGGTGCGGGAAAAGGTACCCAATCCGCGAAGATTTCCGAAAAATATCAAATTCCCGCGATTGCAACCGGAGATATTCTTCGGGCGGAACGGAAGGCGGGAACGGCTCTCGGCAAAGAGGCGCAAGCTTATATCGATGCAGGTCAGTTGGTTCCCGATTCCGTTGTCATCGGAATCATTCAGAAGTATATGGTTGATCACAATTGTGAGAACGGGTTTATTTTGGACGGATTTCCTCGTTCCATTCCTCAAGCCGAGGCTTTGGAGGAGATGAATATTCGGATCGATGCCGTGCTCAACATTGAGGTCGCAGACGAAAAGATTATTGAACGTATGAGCGGACGGAGAGTTTGCTCATGCGGCGCATCCTATCACGTCGTTTACAATCCACCCAAAGTGGCGGATGTTTGTGACAAATGCGGCGAGGCTCTTTATATCAGAGCCGATGACGCAGCAGAAACCGTAAGAAAACGATTGATGACTTTCCATCAGGAAACAGAACCGCTAAAGGAGTTTTACTCCAAGAAAGGATTGCTGTTGACGGTGGAAGGACAGGAAGAGGTTGCGGATACGACCGCACTTGTCCTGAAAGCACTGAAATCGGTCGAGGCGTAAGCGAATGATTCAGTTGAAAAATTCGGCGCAGATCGCCGCGATGAAAGATGCGGGACGTATTACGGGCGAGGCATTGCTCATCGCCCGTGATATGGTCAAGCCGGGTGTCAGTACCTATGAGATAGATGTGGCAATTCGCCACTATATCGAACGGTGCGGCGCAAAGCCTGCGTTTTTGGGTTACGGCGGTTTTCCCGCAAGTGCTTGTATCAGCATCAATGATGAAGTGATTCACGGGATCCCTTCCAAACAAAAGATCTTGCAAGAAGGGGATATTGTAAAGATTGATACCGGCGCAACTTACAAAGGATATGTCGGTGATTCGGCAAGAACCATTCCGGTAGGGCAAGTGACAGAGGAAGCGAAACACTTGATTCAAGCGACTCGTGACAGTTTTTGGGCTGGGATCGAAGCTTTGAAGGTGGGCAATCGCTTGGGCGATGTCGGTGCTGCTATTGACGAGGTGGTTCGGAAAAACGGTTTTTCCACGGTGCGACGGTATGTCGGTCACGGTATCGGAACCGATATGCATGAATCTCCGGATGTCCCGAATTTCGGAACTCCCGGACGAGGGATTCGTTTGTGTGCCGGAATGACGATTGCCATTGAACCCATGGTTAATGTCGGTACTTTTGAAGTGCTGGAAATGCCGGACGGTTGGACGGTCAAAACAGCGGACGGCTCTTTGTCAGCTCACTATGAAAATACGGTGGCGTTGACAAGTGAAGGCGTTCTCATCCTTACAGAAGTGGAAAAAGGTTTCTGATGAACAACACAAACTACAATACAGTTAGGGGGGGATTCTTCTGGCACAGAAGGACGATGTAATCGAGTTTGAAGGCACAGTCGTTGAGGCACTGCCCAATGCCTGCTTCAAAGTGAAGTTGCCGAACGGTCACATTGTGACAGCGCATATTTCCGGTAAACTTCGTATGAATTATATTAAAATTCTGCCCGGTGATCGTGTAACCATTGAGGTCTCGGTTTATGACCTGACCAAGGGACGGATTACCTGGCGAGCAAAATAATCATTGCAGAATAAAGCAAGAAAGGTATGGTAGAGACAATGAAGGTGAAACCATCCGTTAAGAAGAT
This sequence comes from uncultured Ruminococcus sp., assembly GCA_964410895.1. Taxonomy (GTDB): domain Bacteria; phylum Bacillota; class Clostridia; order Oscillospirales; family CAG-272; genus UMGS1865. The sequence goes on from CAYPIV010000032.1 coordinate 4,287, forward strand.
CTGCGAAAAATGCAAGATCATCAAGAGAAAAGGTAAAATCATGGTAATCTGCGAAAACCCCAAGCACAAGCAGAGACAGGGTTAAGCAGAAACCAAAAATCAACAGAAAGGTGAATAAACAGTATGGCTCGTATAGCTGGTGTTGATATTCCGAACAACAAGCGCGTAGAGATTGCCCTTACCTATATTTACGGTATCGGTCGCAAGAGCGCAAATGACATCCTTGCAGCAACCGGAATCAATCCGGATACTCGCGCAAAGGATTTGACCGAGAATGAGGTTGCCAAGCTCCGTGATGAAATCGAGAACCATTATACCGTTGAAGGTGATCTTCATCGCGAAGTTGCGATGAATATTAAGAGAATGGTAGAGATCAACTGCTACCGCGGTATCCGTCACAGAAAAGGTTTGCCGGTCAGAGGTCAAAGAACCAAAACCAATGCAAGAACGCGCAAAGGTCCCGCAAAGACCATTGCAAACAAGAAGAAGTAAAGGAGTGGCATAACAATGGCAAAAGTAGTAGCAAAGAAAGTTGTCAAAAAACGCCGCGAAAGAAAAAATATTGAAAAGGGTGCCGTACACATTCAGGCAACTTTCAATAACACCATCGTGACTGTTTCCGACGCACAGGGTAACACCATTTCCTGGGCATCTGCCGGAGAACTCGGATTTAAGGGTTCCAGAAAATCCACTCCCTTCGCAGCTCAGACCGCGTCCGAAACCGCTGCAAAAGCTGCAATGGAACATGGATTGAAGACGGTTGAAGTGTTTATTAAAGGACCGGGTGCAGGTCGTGAGTCCGCTATTCGTGCTTTGGAGACTGCAGGTCTTCAGATCACTTTGATCAAGGATGTAACGCCCATTCCGCACAACGGTTGCAGACCGCCCAAACGCAGACGCGTTTAATTATTCGTTGGAGGTATAATTTACTATGGCAAGATATACTGGACCTGTTTGCAGACTTTGCCGCAGAGAAGGCACCAAGCTCTTTTTGAAGGGTGATCGTTGCCTGACCGGTAAGTGTGCGCTCGATCGCAGAAGTGCTGCCCCCGGTCAGCACGGTGCTGCAAACAAGAAGATGAGAGAATATGGTCTCCAGCTTCGTGAAAAACAAAAGACCAGAAGATACTACGGCGTTTTGGAAAAGCAATTCGTTAATTACTTTGAAGAGGCTGACCGCAAAGAGGGTATGACCGGTGAAAACTTGATCTGCCTGTTGGAGCGTCGTCTTGACAATGTTGTTTACAGAATGGGCTTTGCCGCTTCTCACAAGGAAGCTCGTCAGTTGGTTTTGCACGGTCATTTTACCGTAAACGGTAAGAAGGTAAACATTCCTTCCTTGATTATCAAGGCTGGCGATGTGATCGCTGTCAAAGAATCCAGCCGTGATTCTGTCAAGTTCAAGGCTTTGGCTGAGGCTGCGGCAGATGCAAATGCTCCCAAGTGGTTGGAAGTCAAAGCTGACGCGATGAGTGCAACCGTTTTGAGTCTCCCTGCAAGAGAAGACGTTGACTTCGATTTCAACGAACAGCTGATCGTCGAGCTCTATTCCAAGTAATCCGGTTGGAGTTTCCAATTGTGCGATGCGTTTTTGCATCGTACGGATCCCTGTACTACAAAATCAAATAAGGAGGTTTTATTTGGAATGATTGAGATAGAGAAGCCTAATATCACCACTGCCGAAATGAGCGAAGATGGTACAAGCGGTAAGTTTATCGTGGAGCCTTTGGAGCGCGGATACGGAATTACGTTGGGAAACTCTTTGCGCAGAGTTTTGTTGAGTTCGCTTCCCGGATATGCCGTAACCAATATCAAGATCGACGGTGTACTTCATGAGTTTTCTACAATTCCGGGCGTGAAGGAAGATGTGACCGAAATTGTATTGAATGTGAAGGGTATTATTGCAAAATTGCATTGTAACACACCGAAAACCGTCATGATCGATGTGACCGGTGAAAAAGATGTAACTGCCGGAGATATCAAGCAGGATTCCGATATTGAGATCCTGAATCCTTCGCATCACATTGCGACTGTAAGCGAAAATGAACGCTTCTATATGGAGTTGACTTTTGCGGCAGGACGCGGTTATGTGTCACAGGACAGAAACAAGCAGTTGCAAACGCAGATTATCGGGAATGCAACATCTGCACCCATCGGAACCATTTTTACCGATTCGATTTATACGCCTGTGTATAATGTGAATTATACAGTGGAAAATACACGTGTCGGTAACGTTACGGATTATGACAAGCTGACTTTGGAAATTCTTACCAACGGAACGATTTCCGCGAAAGAAGCAATTTCCTTAGGCGCCAAGATTCTCAACGAGCATCTCAACTTGTTTGTGGAATTGTCTGATGAAGCAAGGAAGGCGGAGATCATGGTCGAAAGAGAAGAGACCATTAAGGAAAAGGTTCTTGAGATGACCATTGAGGAGCTTGACATGTCTGTCAGAAGCTTCAATTGTTTGAAGCGGGCAGGCATTGACACGGTTGAGGATTTGATCAGCCGCACCGAGGAGGATATGATTAAAGTTCGTAACCTCGGTAAAAAATCACTGGAGGAAGTCATTCAGAAATTGAAATCTTTGGGATTGGATCTCAAGAGAGAAGAAGAATGATCGGAAAATCCTCTACATTGAATTCAAAACTTATCGTATAGCAGAAGGAGGGAATACAAATGCCCGGAACCAGAAAACTTGGCAGAACCACGGCGCACAGAAAAGCAATGTTGCGCGGTATGGTGACCTTACTGCTTGAGAACGGACAGATTGAGACTACGCTTACCAGAGCGAAGGAAGTTCGTTCCATGGCAGAAAAAATGATTACGCTTGGTAAAAAGAACACCCTTGCAAGCCGTCGTGCGGCTTTGGCTTATATCACCAAAGAGGATGTTGTTTCCAAGTTGTTCAACGAGATCGCTCCCACTTACGAGAATCGCAATGGCGGTTATACTCAAATTTTCAAATTGGGTGCACGCCGCGGTGATGCTGCCGAGATGGCAATCGTAAAATTGATTCGTGAGGAAAAGCCTGTTGTAGAAGAAAAGCCTGCTGAAAAGAAGGCGAAAACTTCCAAGAAAAAGGCAGAAGCGGTTGCAGCTGTTGAAGAAACGGCATCTGTTGCGGAAACACCTGCTGCAGAGTAATCACAACCAAAGAAGGCGGAAACGTTTCATCGAAACGTTTCCGCCTTCTTTTACGTTGAACAATTATCGAAAGCCGGGTTGAAGGCGTAAAAATTGCGTGAGTCCAAATGCTCTTGCGTGATGCGAAGCGCGTCACCGAAGCGTTGGTAATGCACGATTTCACGTTCCCGCAGGTAACGCAAAGGATCAATGACATCCGGATCGTCGCAAAGACGAATCAGATTATCATAGGTTACACGTGCTTTTTGTTCTGCTGCCAAGTCCTCGTTCAGATCGGCAATGACATCCCCTTTTACTCCTATATATTTCATATCTGTCGGGATTCCACCGGCTGAAATGGGATAGATTCCTGTAGTGTGATCGGTAAAATAACTTGCATATGGGGTGTCGGCGATGCTTTCGGGGGAAATGTTACGAGTTAATTGAAACAGAATGGCGGCGACCATTTCAAGATGCGCCAATTCTTCGGTTCCGATGTCTGTCAAAATACCGGTTACCTCTCCGTAAGGCATTTC
>CAYPIV010000033.1:0-7947 GCA_964410895.1 uncultured Ruminococcus sp.
CAGCCTTGATGCTTTGGATGAAAAAGGGATCGATCCTTATCGCGATGTTTTGAGTTTGCAGCAGTACCGTGAGCTGTTCGGCTATGAAAAACATCGGTTTACCGGTGTGGATTATGTCGCGTTCTACGAAAACCTGATCCGAGAAAACGGTGCGGATTGCGAGATCGTGTTTGCCAATGATCCGAGAGCCATTTTGAAGTACACGGGGAACGTGCTCAACTGTGATATTCATACCCGCCAACGCACCAAGCGTTTGTTGAAAGCTGCGGGCGCCACATGCGTTTTCGGTATTGATGAGATCTTGAATGCTCCCGTAAACGGCAGCGGATACAACGCTACGTACGGTCTGTTGGGATCGAATAAGGCAACCGAGACACAGGTAAAACTTTTCCCGCGTGAGTGCCAAAACTTGGTCGAGGAAATTCAGGCGTGCATTTTCCGAAAAACGGGAAAGCATGTGGAAGTGATGGTTTACGGAGACGGTGCTTTCAAAGATCCCGTAGGAAAGATTTGGGAACTTGCCGATCCGGTGGTATCTCCCGCCTATACGTCGGGTCTTGTCGGCACTCCGAATGAATTGAAACTCAAATATCTTGCGGACAATGATTTTGCGGCTCTTTCCGGTGATGCACTGAAAAATGCAATCAAGGAAAAGATCCAGCAGAAAGACGGTAATTTGGTCGGACAGATGGTCTCCGAGGGAACAACTCCCCGTCAGTTGACCGATCTGATCGGTTCGCTTTGCGATCTGACTTCCGGATCCGGTGATAAGGGAACTCCGATCGTTTATATTCAGGGTTATTTTGACAATTATACAACCGAATAAGTCGGTTCTTGTAAAAGAAGCCGCCAAGGTCAGATTTTGACTTTGGCGGCTTCTTCATCGTTGTATCCCGAAAATCTTGGTGGCACTGTTTTCCGAAGATGTGACTTTGCTTGATCGAGCGAGCAAAACTCCCGCTCCTTTGGCGATCCACACGGCGGAATGGATCAAACGGCGCTTGACCGTTGTGATTTCGTTCGCGGCAAGGCAATGCCTCTGCAGTGGTATCCGTCGGTCTGGGATCTTTGAGAAACACTGCCGGGATGTTCTGCCGACATATTTTTTTCATTCATTGGAACGACGTTATGGGGAGTGCGTTGGGGAAGCCCCTTACGACAATGCGCAGGAAACGAAAAGTACTTCCGGTTCCCAAATCGGGCGTTTTGTATTGTATAAAATAGACATAACCAGAAGCTCATATTCTGATTTTCTATTTAATAAAGCACAAATTTTGTCGAAAAAGCACAATTTGAAAGGAAAAAAATATAAAATATGACAAAAATGAACTTTTTAAGACCAAACCATTGACTTTTTGTGTTTCAAGAAGTATAATTAGTTCAGAATAAGTTCATAATTTAAACTTTTTTCGGAAAGATTGATTCGTAATATTGCGAAATTTCGAAGATCATGAAGGAGAAAATCATGGGAAAATTTGCGATCGAGTGCCCGAAATGCGGCGTTGTGAATACTGCTGCGACCGGTCTTTTTGCAAAAACGAAAATTCGTTGCGGCGGATGCGGAAGCGAGATCAATACCAAAACTTCCAGAATCGTAACGAAGATCTGCCCGCACTGCGAAAAAATATTTGCATACGATCAAGCCAATGTTAAGGACCGTGTATGCCCGTCCTGTGGGCAAAAGATCGATGCTTCTCGGATCGCAACGGCACAATCGACCGGAAAATTTACGGATATTCGTTGCCCTCAATGCGAATGTTCCATTGAAGTGGATGCCACGAAAGAACGCGGCGACTGTCCCTTGTGCGGCATGCAGATCGATATTCGCCATGAGCTCCATAAAAAACAATTGGAAGAAGAAAGAAACAAAGCGGGATTTGCACAAGGAGCCGTCAAACAGATCATTCAATATAACGGTGACAGCAACACGCTGATTTGGAAACACCCGAATGAAAGATTGCGTTTCGGCGATCTGCTGATCGTGGATCAGGCGCAAAAGGCATTGGTCTTTGTTGACGGTGTGGCAAACGGTCCGTTTTTAGCGGGACAGCATGAATTGCAGACCGAGAATCTGTCAAGTGCCAAACATACCTATCCGGACGGTTTCCCGACAAAGGTCTATTTTTTCAATTCGGAACTGACGTTCGGTTGCAATTGGGGAACGGACAAGCGAGTGCGTTTTCAGGACCCGGATACCCAGCTGGATTTTTCCATCGGCGCTTGCGGTGAATTCAAAGTTAAGATTGGTCAGGATACGGAAGCACCGCGCAGATTGCTTTTGAACTTGGTCGGAACGGGGGACGGTTTAAAACTTTGGCAGGACGATGCCAACGGTTCGTTATCGATCCGGCAGGAATCCCTGATGGATTTTGTCATGTCGGCTTTGCAGACCACCGTAAAATCCAATTTGGCAAGCGTGATCGTTGAAAAAGGATTTTCCATTTTGGATATGGACCGTCATCTTGCCGAATTGTCCGACGTTATCTGCCAAAAGCTTTCGGCGGAATTGGAACCGTACGGATTGGAAATTCCGAAGTTCTACGTAACGCGGATCTCACTTCCGGAGGAAGAACCGAATTTTGTTCGGCTGCGGGAACTGAATGCAAGAGGAAGTTTGGGAAGAAGAACGCGTTCCATTGAAGCCGAGGAAGAAGAATTCCGCAGAAAGCAGGCAATGGAAGATTATCAGTTGGAAGCAAACCGAATCGCTCTTCAGGGACAGGCACAGGGGGCTGCAATGGCAGCGCAGGGATACAGTCAAAAAGACCTGATCGATGCCGATATCAAAAAAGCGTATGCCGCAAGTCTCGGTCAAATGGGTGCCAATATCGGCAGTGGCGGCAACGGCGGTGGCGGCGGTGTGGCATCCGATATGCTGGGAATGATGATGGCGTCCAAATTGGCTTCCACGGCATTCGGCACAATGGATCATTTCAATCTCGGAGACCCGGCGAACGCAGGTACCGCCGAAGGAACCGCTTCGGGCGGATCCGCTTCCGCGGAAAACGAATGGACCTGTTCGTGCGGTTCCGTGAATGTCGGGGCATTCTGTCCCAATTGCGGTTCCAAAAAGCCGGAAGCGTGGCTGTGTTCCTGCGGTGCATCCAATATCGGAAAGTTTTGCCAAAATTGCGGAAGTGCAAAACCGGAGCCGTGGACCTGTTCTTGCGGTGCGGTCAACACCGGAAAATTCTGTTCGAATTGCGGTTCCAAAAAAGAAGCTGTTGAGAGTTGGGATTGCACTTGCGGATGTAAAGGCATTCAGGGGAAATTCTGCACCGAATGCGGCAATCCGCGTCCGTAAGAAATGTTTTTTTGGAGGAATAAAGTGATGAAAAAACAATCCCCATTGGTTGTTTTGATAGCCTGTATCGTTGTTGTCGCCTACAACCTTGCTTTGTTCGTGGTTGCCGGTTTTGCCGGACATACCCCCACTTTCTGGGTCTCCTACGGCGGAATGATGCTCGCTTGCGTATTTTGCGGCGTGTTTGGATATATCGGGTTTGTAAAGGGAAACTCCCTGACGCGAGATTTGTTTTTGAAGTATCCGATCGTGCGTTACATGGAAATTTTCCTTGTGGCGGAATTTGTCGTTACCACCGTATTTTTGATTGCGGAAAATGCACCGTGGGCAATCTCCTTCCTGCTTCAATTGGTGTTGATGACACTTTATTTGGTGCGCACCATTTCCTGCTTTGTTGCAATGAATACCGTAGCGGGAGTGCGGAAAGAAATCAAAGAAAAAACCGCTTATCTGGGACTTTTGGAAGCGGATGCGCGGGTCTTGGTCTCTCTTTGCACGGACGCGGAAGTCAAAAAAGAATTTTCCGCATTTGCCGAAAGCGTTCATTACAGTGATCCGATGAGCGATCCCGCTTTGCAGTCGGTGGAAGCCGAACTGCAATCCTGCGTGGATTCGGCAAAAAGATCGCTTCGAAACGGGGACTTGGAAAGTGCACGCGACGTTTGCCGTGACATGCAGCTGTTGCTGAAAGAACGCAACGAAAAATGTGCCGTTTTGAAACATTGATGGTATTTTTGTTTCTTTCTATTTCATTTTGAGTATCATCGGAGGAAACGCTATGAAAGGATCTTTGGAATGTCCGATCTGTGCGGGCAGCATCCTTCTTTTTGATCAAATTCAGCCGAATTCGGTTCTTCCGTGGAATTTTAAACGAAGTGATATCCCGAAAGAACATCGTCCGGATGAGGGCGTTTGCCTGTATTGCGGACAAATGTTCCGCCCGACCGACAAGACCAATGAAGAGCTTATGAACCAAGTTCGTAAACTTCGGGCGGAATTTCGGTTTGACGAAGCACTCGGAATCTGTAATTCCGTTCTTCGGCAAAACGCGCACGACGGCAAGGCAAATTGGCTTTGCGCACTTTGTCGGCAAAAGATTTGCGGCGATGTGGAATCCGGCGCCAAACTTACCTTTTTCGGCGTTCCGTCGGTGGAAATGATCGTTGAGGACGAAAACTACAAACTTGCTTTGGAGTGGACTTACGACTATGCAGTAAAAAAAGAATATCAACGGCAGGCAGCGGAGCTGGACGCATTGCGAGAACGGATCTACACGTTGCGCAAGGAAAGTGCCGGGCAAACGAATTGTCAGGTTTTTCTTTGCATAGGCGCGGGAATGTCCTTGACCGCGCAAGAGTTGGAACAAGCCCTCAAACAACGGGAATTGGAAGTGTTCCGTTCCGACAGCGCATCCGAGGAAGGGCAGATCCATTTGGCACGGAACGATGCCAAAGTGATGATCGTACTTTCCGAGTCTGCGGCATCTTTAGAGCAGGCAGAACTCAAAAGCAGTTGGAGTGCGTTCGGAAGGAAATGGCAGGCAACCAATGATGCGCGCATGATCGCGCTCACCCCATCGGAACCCTGCGCATTGGACCCGCTATTCAGCAGTCCGCAGTCGCTCAGCACTTCTCAAACCGGATGGAAAGATCAAGTTTTAAAGATCGTACAAACCGTATATCCGCCGGTCAAAACAACCGAAAAGACCGTTATCATCAATCAAGCGGGCGGGGATGTACGGGAAAATATCGAGCATGCGTTCTCCGCGTTCCTAAAGCATGATTTTAAAAATGCAATGCTTTCGGCGGAAAAGGTGTTACAAGCACAAAACGATTGCGTTCCCGCAAAGTATATTCTTGCTTTTTACCAAACCTGTGTGCAGAATACGTCCCACCGCGAAGCGTTAAAAGTGTTCTTTGCGGAGCAAGAGAATAAAACATTTTCAGCCGAGGACATTAAGTTGCTCAAAAATATGTTTTTGGCATCCGGTACGCATCTTTCCGCTTATGAGAGTGCAGCGTTGCGGATCGTTCTTCAAGCCGAGGATACCGATGCCAACGTTTGCGCGTTTGCGGATCTGTTTTGCCCGAAACTGATCGCCAAGCAATCCTCCGTCGATTATTTTACCCCGGAATTGCAAAGCGTTTATACCGAATTGGCTTCGCGTTGTTCCGTTCCGAAAACCTGTTATGCGTTGTTGGCTTCGGTAAATACCAACCCGGATTCGCCCGTTCCGCAAGATGATTTTTATCTCAAATCCAAAGCAAAGGCGTTCCACGATCGGTATTTCGTTCCCATTGGCAGTATCATCAATTCCATGAAAGATGTGAATCTGCGCGGAAAGTTTCGTTCTGCCTACCAAAACGAGTTGACAAAATTCGAGCGAAAGATGCTCGGTTAATTTTGTAAGTTCTACTATTTTTTTCATAAGGAGAGTTGAAATCATGTCAGAAAATGTGGAAGTCAAGTATTGTGACTTAACCAGTCTGAACCAAACGATCAATGCCACCTTGGGTGCCATTAAAACCGTTTCGGCGCAGGCTGCACAGGTTCAGAACGACGTCAACGTTGTCAATGGCAAGGTCGTCAAGGTCAATCAAAATTTGATATCCCTTACGGTAGAATTTCGTGAGTGGGTAAAAGAACAACGAAATGCAAACAATTTGCAACGTGCTTTGACGGAGATCGTTCGGATCCGGCAAGAGTTGGATCAAAAATTCGGCAAACACGCCGAGGCGAGAACGCGGTTAAAGGGAATTTTGGATTCTGCCGGAACCGGACTTTTGCGTGATTTTACAGTTGCAAGTTGCAGTGAACAGATTATGTTGGATACGCCGAAATATTGGTTGTCTCCGTGTTTGGTCGCATTGGCAGCTTGGATCTCCAATGATAAGAGCTTGGCGGATAAGGCAGTCAAAGTGGCGCTTGACCGTGACGTTGAAAAAAGTTCTTTGTTGTTTGCGTTGGTTTGCAGAAGAACCATTCCGCAAGGCAACCATTTGACCGATGAAGAGAAGCAAGTACGGCAAACGCGTACCGATGCATGCTTCAAATGGTTGGACGGATATTTTAAATGTCAGGATCCGCATGCCGTTTCCGCGAGTGTGATCGTTTTGATCGATTCTTGGAAAAACGAGATCTTCGGTAAGGATGAAAAAGATATCTGTAAGAATACCTTTGAATCTTGGATGAACCAATTTAAGGATGAATTGGACAGCACCGAGAAGGCATATTGGTACAGTTATTTTCTTCATTACTGCGTCAGCACGGCGGACCAAGTTCCGGTCCTTTCCCGTGTTTGTCCGGAATTTCCCGCAATTGACGCATATCTGCAACGAATTCAAACCGCGGATGCGATCCAAGGATATTTTGATAAGATCCTAAACGCCGAAGTGGATAAGCGTGATTTGGTTTCCCGTTTGGATGAGCAGTTGGATTCTTTGATCAGCGATTACGACAAAGAAGAAGTGGAACTCCGTGACGAGGAGACCTCCTGCATGTTGACCAAAAAATTCAACGGCGATAAAGAAAAGGTTGACCGTGAGTTGGCAAAAATCCGCGTCAGAAGAAAACCGACCGATCGGGTATCTTTCGTAAAGCGCTTGGAGGAAGTGGTTCGCTCAAACGATGCCAAGTACGTTGCGGCACGGAAAACGGCGATCGACCAAACGTTCCTCGGAAAGTACATTAACGGTGCATATGAAGATTACATCACCGACCAAAAGGAAAATTTCCCCAAAGAGATCAATTTGCAATGCAAAGAGTGGATGGGCTGGAAGGGAAAGACCGAGGACGGTTCCAATAAAGAGGAATTGAACAAATCTTACACCGAGCATATGGAAAAGCTTCGCCAAAAGGATTTGGACGCGGTGTCCAACAAGAAAGTGAAAGTCAATGCCATCTTCGGCGCACTGTTCCTTGTTCTCGCCGTCGTTCTGATCGTACTTGGTCAAAGCGTGGCGAACACGGTCTTTGGCGTGATCTCCGTTGTTGCCGGGTTGTTCTTTATCTATCGTGCATTCAGTGCAAATCAACAGATCAAAGTGGCCAAAAACGAGATCATGAAACGGTATCAAGAAGCAATTGCAGCAGGGCTAAAACTGATCGCCGCCGCTTTACAACAATGGCAAGATGTCAGAGCCGAAGTTGCTACCTTTGAAAGCAAGCCTTCCAAAGCAACCTTGAGACTTTCGAAATAAGGAGGAACCAATCATGGATGAATTGTTGAATCAAAATGAAACAGACCTGAGCTTGTTGGCAGCGGAGCTGAACGATGATGCTTCCGCAAATACCGGTTTGGAAGATTTAGGAAGTTTTGCCGCTCCCTCCTCCGAGAATACGGATGCTTCCGAGGACGAGGAAAAAAAGGTAGAGTCTCCGAGCGATGAATATCTGAAGATGTTTTCCGGTTCGTTCTCCAAAGCATTTGTTTTGGTTCCGCCGACGGGATATCAGTTCAAAGCGGAAAAAGAAAAACAGGATGCTCGCGATAAAGAGCTGGAACGCTTGGCAAATTTGAAAAAAATTTGAGGCTTGACGGCAGGTTCCTGTAAGAAATACGGTATGCCGCACATTTCGATGTGCGGCATACCGCAGACTGTCGACCAAAAAGCGTTCACACTGCGGCAAAAGCCAAAGAGTGA
>CAYPIV010000034.1:0-7917 GCA_964410895.1 uncultured Ruminococcus sp.
TCCAATGCCGCTTCCATCATGCGGATCGTGCCGGCGGCATGCAGATTGCACATGTCAACGTCCAGACCGGAAAGCACCGACATGGCTTTTTTTACGGTGTTCGGTATATCGTGCAGTTTCAGATCCAAAAAGATCTTGTGCCCGCGTGCTTTGATCTCCCGAACGATATCGGGACCTGCGGCATAGAACAGTTCCATGCCGATCTTTACATACGGTTTTCGGTCGGTAAAGCGGTCCAAAAAAGCAAGTGTTTCTTCCTTACTGCTGAAATCGCAAGCAATGATTACATCTTTTCCCATAACGGATCCTTTCCAATTTCCATTTTTCGTTGTTTCGGCTTACCAATTGTTTTTGCAAACTTCGGTTGCCCAATTTGCAGCCATTCGAACCCAATCGGCGATCAGAGGATTGTCGAATTTCGGCTCGGTGCCGCCGGTGATGGCATTACAAAGCGACATGCCGTGCGGAGCATCCGGGAAGATGTGCAGTTCGTAGGGAACTTTGTTCTCGGTGTATGCATTTGCCATTACCAAAGAATTGCGTACATCAACTGCTTGATCGTTTGCCGTATGTACGAGGAATGCAGGAGAACTGTCAGCGTCAACATGCTTTTCCAAACTGCAGGTCTCCATTTCCGAAGGATCCGGAGTATCCGAGCACAGCAGATTTTGGAATGAGCCGAAATGAGAAATGGCGGGATCGGCGGAAATGACCGGATAGATCGGCATGATCCCGCGCGGTCTGTTATAACCGTAGGGCATTTGCAATGTTTCGTAGATCTCTTTTTGTTTCCACAGAATGCCAAGAGAAGCGCAGAGGTGTCCGCCGGCGGAAAATCCGACGGCAAAGACCTCTTCCGGACGAATAAAGTATTCCGCGGCATGTTCTTTGATGTGCTTCACGGCTGCCGAAGCCTCGATGAGTTGTGACGGGAATTTCTTTTTTCTTGCCACCGAATAATGAAGGACGAACGTATTAAATCCGTGCGGCATGAAAGCAAGTGCAACAGGCTCGCCTTCACGGTCGCTGACGAATTGATAACCGCCACCCGGAATGACCAAAAGTGCTTTTCTTTGGTAGGGAGTGATATCGGAAACATAGGCCTCCAAGTAGGGGCTGTCTTGCATGTTAAAAAGCGGAATTTTTAAGTATTTCATGAATTTTATCTCCTTACTTTTGTTTCGTTTTTAAGTGTGTGCCGCCCCGATGATATCGGTCAAAGAATCGATCCCGTACCGTTTCATGACATCGGGAAGTGCCTGAACGATATCGCGGCAAACGAACGGATCGACTAAGTTTGCGGCACCGACTTGCACGGCAGTTGCGCCTGCAAGCATAAATTCAATGATATCTTCTGCGCAACAAGCGCCGCCGATGCCGATGATCGGGATCGAAACGGCTTCAAATACCCGATAGACCATTTGCAAGGCAACGGGTTTGATCGCGGGACCGGAAAATCCGCCCATTTTATTGGCGATAACGGGCTTTTTGGTTTTCAGATCGATCCGCATTCCCAGCAACGTGTTGATCAAGCTGATGCCGTCCGCACCCGCTTCCTCGCATGCTTTTGCAATGGAAACGATATCGGTCACATTCGGCGAAAGTTTTACGATCACGGGTTTTACCGTAACGGCTTTGACGGCTCGTACGATCTCAGCTGCCGCCGTGGGGGAAGTTCCGAAACTCATCCCGCCGCCGTGAACGTTGGGGCAACTGATGTTGACTTCCAGCCATCCTACTTGATCGCAGGCATCCAAGCGTTGGCAGGTCGCGGCATATTCTTCCACGGAGAACCCGCTGACATTTGCCATGACAAGTTTATGAAAGCACTTGGCGAGTTTGGGAAGTTCCGTTTTGATCACGGCATCAACTCCCGGATTTTGCAGACCGACCGCGTTGATCATTCCCGCGGTACACTCCGCGATGCGCGGTGTGGGATTTCCGAAGCGAGGTTCCAATGTGGTGCCTTTGAACGAGAAGGTTCCAAGGCAGTTGATATCGTAATATTCCGCAAATTCATACCCGAAACCGAATGTGCCGCTGGCGGGGATCACGGGATTTTCCAAAATCGTTCCGCAAAGTGTAACATTTGTGTTTACCATATGATCTCCTCCCGTTCTAACACCGGTCCGTCACGACAGATCCGCTTATTTCCGTACTTAGTTTTACAGGAACATCCCATGCAGGCACCGAAACCGCATCCCATGCGTTCTTCAAAGCTGTATTGCCCGTCGGATGTTGCGATTGCTTCAATTGCGCGAAACATCGGCATCGGACCGCAGGTGTAAAAATAATCATAGTCGATCGTTTTCAGAACGTCGGTCACGTAGCCGCGAATCCCGGCCGAACCGTCCGCAGTTGCTACGAATACGGTTGCTCCGAGCGCTTCGAATTCGTCCTTGTAAAACGCCTCTTTTGCGGTGTTGAACCCGAGGATCACGGAGACGGGGCCCCCTTTTTCGATCAGTTCTCTGCAGAGACGGTAGAGCGGAGGGATTCCGATGCCGCCGCCGATCAAAACCGGGCGAGATCCGCATTTTTGAAGTTGAAATCCGTTCCCCAACCCGGAAAGGACATCCAAAACACTGCCCACGGGGAGATGTGCCATTTGTTCGGTTCCCGTGCCTACGATCTTGTACAGCAGTGTCAACTCATCGGCGGTATAATCGCATACGGAGATCGGACGTCGTAAAAAGAGCCCATCCAATTTGATGTTCACAAATTGTCCCGGTGCAGTGAGTGCCGACGTGTCGCCGCAAAGACGCATTTTCATCACCGTTTCGGTCAGCGGTCGGTTTTCGATCACGGTAAATTTGGATTGCTTCACAGTGTTTCTCCTTTTGTAAAGTCAAATATCAGAACGAAACGGGAGACTCCGCTTTGGTCCGTTGCAAGGATCCCGCATGGTGCGAAAGGCAAACAAAACCGAGAGCCGCTGCAGTGCGGGCGGGATAAAAGCGAAGCTTAGCAAAACTTAGCGGAGCTCCGATCAATGTCATTACGAATCGATGGTCGAGATGCAGAGGGTGGTTTCTTCCAATACTTCCAACAACACCCGCACGGTATCCAAAGAAGTAAACATGGTCACGTTGTTTTCGGTTGCACAGTGCCGAATATCAAATCCGTCGCGGGATTGTCCAACCGATCCGATCTCACCGGTGTTGATGACATAAGCGATATGTCCTTGGCGAATGGAATCCGGAATATCGTCACTTCCTTCACAGATCTTGTGCAATACGTGCGTTCGAATGCCATGCGCTTTTAAAAATTCCGCCGTTCCTTTGGTTGCCTCAATGTTGAACCCAAGGTTGTAGAAACGTTGGATCAAGGGAAGCGCTTCTTCTTTGTCATTGTCGGAAATAGTTGCAAAGACCGTTCCGTAGTTTTGCACCTGCATGCCAGACGCCTGAAGTGCTTTGTAGAAAGCGCGCGTCAGGCTGTCGTCATATCCGATGGCTTCTCCCGTTGATTTCATTTCCGGAGTCAGGTAAGCGTCCAACCCTCGGATCTTGTTAAAGGAAAAGACGGGAACTTTGACGTAATGCCGCTTCTTTTCCGGCGGATAGATCTCCGTAAATCCTTGCTCTTTGAGCGATTTTCCCATAATGACTTCGGTAGCAATATCCGCTAAGCTGTAACCGGTTGCTTTGGAAAGGAAGGGGACGGTGCGGGAAGAACGGGGATTGACTTCAATGATGTAAACTTTTTCGTTTTTGTCAACGATGAACTGAATATTGTAAAGACCGATGATCCCGATGCCGAGTCCCAACCGTTTTGCATATTCCAAGATCACTTGCTTGACGTGTTCGGAGATGCTGAACGAGGGATATACGCTGATGGAGTCTCCGGAATGGATCCCCGTCCGCTCTACCAATTCCATGATACCGGGAACAAACACATCCGTGCCGTCGCAAATGGCGTCAACTTCCACTTCTTTTCCGGTAATATACTTGTCGACCAAAACAGGACGGTCCTCGTCGATCTCTACGGCGGTTTTCAAGTAATGCCGCAGTTGTTGTTCATTCGCAACGATCTGCATGGCTCTGCCGCCCAGCACAAAGGACGGACGGACCAGCACGGGGTATCCGATCTCGGAGGCAGTTTCCACACCGCTTTCGATATTGGTGACCGCTTTTCCTTGCGGCTGCGGAATTTTCAGTTCTTCCAACAATTTTTCAAACAGATCGCGGTTTTCCGCACGATCGATGGCGGCACAGTCGGTGCCGATCAATTTTGCCCCGCGTTTCATCAACGGTTCTGCCAAATTGATCGCCGTTTGTCCGCCGAGAGAGGCGATCACCCCGTCCGGGTGTTCATAGTCCAAAATATTCATCACATCTTCCGGCGTCAGCGGCTCAAAATACAACTTATCGCTGGTGGTGTAGTCGGTGGAGACGGTTTCCGGATTGTTGTTGATGATAATGGCTTCATAACCGCATTTTTTAATGGTCGTGACCGCATGTACGGTGGAGTAATCAAATTCCACGCCTTGTCCGATGCGGATCGGACCCGCACCGAGAACGACGGTGGCTTTTTTATCGGGTGTACGCAGGATCGATGCGTTTTTGCCGGTGTAGGAAGAGTAAAAATAGGGAATATAGGCACCGGTATGCAGGGTGTCTACCATGCGAAATACCGGCACGATGCCGTTCGCTTTTCGAAGACCGCAGACCGTTTTCTCATCGGTGTTCCAAAGTTTTGCAATGTATTTGTCACAGAATCCGAGCACTTTTGCCGCACGCAGGGCAGAGAGGTCCATGGGATGCTCGCTCAGCAACCGTTCCGTTTCCACGATACGGCAAAGGCTCTTCAAAAAGAGCGGCGTGATCTTGGTTGCATCGTAAAGTTCTTCTACCGTAGCTCCGAGACGAATGAGTTGGGTGACGGCAAAAATATTGTCATCTTTAAATTCCGCAACGTAATCCAACAGTTCTTGCTTTGAAAACGCATCGAACTTCGGCATGTGGAGATGGCAAACCCCGATCTCCAAGGAACGCACGGATTTCAGCATGCATTCTTCCAAGTTGGATCCGATCCCCATGACCTCTCCCGTTGCTTTCATTTGGGTACCGAGTACATTGGAAGCGGAAGTGAATTTATCAAACGGGAATCGGGGAAATTTGGCGACAAGATAATCCAAACTCGGTTCTTTTGCGGCAGTTGCATTTGCCAGAGGAATTTCGTCCAAAGTCATTCCGACTGCGATCTTGGCGGTAACGCGTGCGATCGGATATCCGCTTGCTTTGGATGCCAGCGCCGAGGAACGGGAAACTCTGGGATTCACTTCGATCAGATAATATTCGCTCGTATGCGGGTTGAGTGCAAACTGAACGTTGCAACCGCCCTCGATCTTCAATTCGCGGATCAGTTTCAGGGCACTGTCGTTCAGCATCTTCAAATCATGATCGTTTAGGGAGAGGATGGGGGCAACAACGATCGAATCTCCCGTGTGAACGCCGACGGGGTCCACGTTCTCCATGCCGCAGATGGTAATGGTACGGTCCGAGGAATCCCGCATGACCTCAAATTCGATCTCTTTGTAACCTTTCACGCTCTTTTCGATCAAAACCTGATGAACGGGAGAAAGTTTGAATGCATTGATACCGATATCCACCAATTCTTTTTCATTATTGGCAAAACCGCCTCCGGTTCCGCCAAGTGTGAACGCGGGGCGGAGAACCACCGGGTATCCGATGTGCTTTGCGGCTTCCTTGGCTTCTTCCAAACTGTATGTGATCTCGGACGGGATGGTAGGTTCGCCGATGGATTGGCAAAGTTCTTTGAACAGCTCACGGTCTTCCGCCTTTTCGATCGAAGTACTTTTTGTGCCCAGCAATTCCACGCGGCATTCTTTCAAAATTCCTTTTTTCTCCAATTGCATGGCAAGGTTTAAGCCGGTCTGTCCGCCGATTCCGGGAAGAATGGCATCGGGACGCTCGTAACGGAGGATCTTTGCAATATACTCTAAGGTCAAAGGTTCCATATATACCTTATCGGCAATCGAGGTGTCGGTCATAATGGTTGCGGGGTTGGAATTGACCAATACCACTTCATAGCCCTCTTCCTTCAGCGCCAAGCATGCCTGCGTTCCCGCATAATCAAACTCGGCAGCTTGTCCGATGACGATCGGACCGGAGCCGATGATCAGTATCTTTTTTAAATCTGTTCGTTTTGCCATTGTTTCAATCCTCCTGTATTATGCATTTTCTTGAGCGAGATATACGAGCGATCCGTCAAAAACCGTAAGTTGATTTTTGCCGAAAAAGACGTGATCTTGAAATGGAGTGGCATGCCCCAAAGAATAAAATTCTTCCGGTCGGACCGAGTCCGCAACATCCAAATTCCAAACCGAAAAATCATTTCCGAGCGGCAGCCCGAATCGTTCGCGGGGACGGTCGGAAAGAAGAGCGATTAAAGAGGGAAGGGAAAGGATTCCCGTTTTGACCAATTTTGTATACAGCGATGGAAACGCCGTTTCCAAACCGACGATTCCCATGAGACTGTCCCGCAATCCTTTGGATTTTTCTTCAACGGAGTGCGGCGCATGATCGGTCGCGATCATGTCGATGGTTCCGTCCGAAATTCCCTCCAAAAGTGCTTCACGGTCCGCAGGGGAACGGAGCGGCGGGTTCATTTTAAAACGTCCGTCCTCTTGCAGATCTGTTTCATCCAGCAAAAGATAATGCGGCGCGGTCTCACAGGTAACATCCAAACCTTCTTTTTTTGCATTTCGAATCAGTTCTACGCTTTCTTTTGCGGATACGTGGCACACATGATAAGCGCATCCCGTTTTTCGCACCAAGTCCAAGTCCCGTTTCAACGGGAGCCATTCGCTTTCCGAAGAGATCCCGAGGTGGCCGTGCGCTTTGGCATAGGTACCGTCGTGTATATAGCCTTTCCCGCGCAAAGCATCGTCTTCGCAGTGGGCAACGATGATCTTTCGGAGCCGCTTGGCTTCGCGCATTGCCTGTTCCATCAGATCTGCGTTCTGGACTCCGCGCCCGTCATCCGAAAAGGCGACGACCGACGGTGCAAGCGCTTCCATATCGGAAAGAACGGTTCCTTTCTGCCCGACGGTAATGGCACCGTACGGCGTGACACGGATACAGGCGTCTTGCTTGATCCGCGTCTGCTGGATCGCCAAATGCTCCGGGGTATCCGGAACGGGAAGCAAGTTTGGCATGGTACAGACCTGCGTATATCCTCCATGGGCGGCAGCGCGCGATCCGCTAGCAACGGTTTCTTTATAAGAAAAGCCCGGTTCGCGAAAATGCACGTGTACATCCGCAAAACCGGGAAAAATATAAGCATTTTGAAATTGCAAAAAAGGCTCTGCTGCGCTTGTTTTTTTGGCAACAGACCCCATACCCACGTTAAGAGACAGCACGTCTACCGTTTGCAAACCGCCGTGGCGATAGAAATGGCAATCTTTGAATAACAGTTTCATGTTTAGTTCCTCCCGACGCAAATCTGCGCAACCCCTTGGCAGTATCGTCTGGGAATCGATACTCCGGGGAGAATTCTTTCGAAATCTGTACTCATTATACACGCGATGCCGAAAAAAGTCAATAGTGATTTTATACAATTCGGGAAAATCGAAACGGATTTTTTATGGCACACAAAAAAGGAAGTTTCTTTTCAAGCAAGAAACTTCCTTTGTACGGTCTGAGCCCTTTGAAACGGGGAAGAGGACGGTTCTGTTTCAGAAGCGATTTAATGGATCGCGGTTCCCTCCGGAACGGAATCGTCCGCAAACAGAACTTTGCACCCGCAGGCATTGTTGGAGGCGGCAAGCAACATTCCCTGAGAGTTGATGTTGCAAATTCGGTTCGGCTTTAAGTTGGCAATGACAATGATCTTTTTGCCGATCAGTTGCTCGGGGGTATAGTCATTTTTGATCGAGGACATGATCACGCG
>CAYPIV010000035.1:0-7904 GCA_964410895.1 uncultured Ruminococcus sp.
CCGAGGGAATGGAGGGAGTACGCGGCGAGGTGGAATTTCGAAACGTCTCTTTTCGATATCCCGATGCGGAAGGGGATATGCTTTCCGACATTTCCTTTACCGCAAAGCAAGGAGAGACGGTTGCTTTTATCGGTTCCACCGGTTGCGGAAAAAGTACGGTCATCAATCTGATCCCGCGTTTTTACGACGTCACGAAAGGTGCCGTTTTGGTCGACGGCGTGGACGTGCGGGACTATTCCCAAACCGCACTGCGGAACAAGATCGGGTATGTTTCGCAAAAGGCAACGCTGTTTACCGGTTCCGTTGCTTCCAACGTGGCATACGGTGATAACGGAAAAGCCCCCGCAGACCGTGAAGTGGTCGAAGCAGCGGTCGCTACGGCACAGGCAAGCGAATTTGTGGAGAATATGGAAGGAAAGTATGACGGATATGTGGCGCCGGGAGGAATGAATCTGTCGGGCGGTCAAAAGCAACGTCTGTCCATTGCCCGTGCCATTGCCCGCGATCCCGAAATTTTGATTTTCGACGACTCGTTTTCGGCGTTGGACTACAAGACCGATCGCGTCCTTCGGAAAACTTTGGAAGAAAAATGCAAAAACACCACTCGCCTGATCGTTGCGCAACGGATCGGGACGATCCGTGACGCGGATACCATCATCGTGCTGGAGGACGGTAAGATCGTGGGAATGGGAAAGCATGACGACTTGATCCGAAATTGTGAAGTTTACCGTCAAATTGCACTTTCTCAACTTTCAAAGGAGGAACTTGCTTAATGGAACAGAAAGAATATAAATTCGGAAGCGCGAATTCTTCCGGAAGAGGTCCGCGACCGGGCGGTCCGGGACCGCGCGGCGGCGAAAAGGCAAAGGATCTGATCGGCACTTGGAAAAAACTGATCGCGTACTGCGGAAAATACCTTGCCCCGATTCTGCTTGCTTTGGTGTGCGCCGCGGTCGGTACGGTTTTGACGTTGATCGGACCGGATCGGCTTTCCGACATGACCGATGCGATCACCGACGGGATCCAACCGAATACGGAAAAGCTGACCGCGATCTCGGAGACGGTTTCCGAGAATGTTTCCGAGCAATTCACGCGCTTGTCGGCAGCCATTTCGGCAAATCTGTTATTCTCCGGCAACGCACCTGACGCTTTGGTGTGGAACGGCGTCACCATATCGGTTTCCGACCAAATGCAAACCTTGGCGTTGCTGGGGGAAGCCACTTCGCAAAACGGGACCGATCCGCAACAACGGATGAACGATTTGCCGGATTCGGTGAAAACCGCGATCTATACGGATCTGGAATGGGAAGGGGTTCGGATTTCCGCGCAGGACCAACGGGAACTGATGGCTGTTCTTTCTCAAATGGCTGTGGCATCGGAATCGGAGGCACTGAACTTGTTGGATACTTTACCCGATTCGATCTCCGATTTGATCGAGCCTTCCGTCAATATGGAACTTGTTACCCAGATCGGTCTCCTTTTGGTTACGATCTATGCGGTCAGCTGGGTGCTGTCGGCAGCGCAACATTGGATTATGTCCACGGTGACGCAAAAGGTATCCAAGCAAATGCGGTCGGATATTTCCCGTAAGATCAACCGCCTGCCGATGTGGTTTTACAACAAGACCAGCACCGGTGATGTTTTGTCCCGCGTGACCAACGATGTGGATACCATCGGTCAATCTTTGAACCAAAGCATCAGTTCGCTCGTCAGTTCGGTCATTTTGTTCGTCGGCAGTTTGATCCTGATGCTGGTCACCAACGGGTGGATGACCTTGACGGCGGTCTTGGCAAGCTTGATCGGCTTTGCTTTGATGTTTGCGATCATGGGAAAAAGCCAAAAATATTTTGCACGTCAACAAAAATGTCTCGGCGATCTGAACGGTCACATTGAAGAAATCTATGCGGGGCACACGGTAGTCAAAGCCTATAACGGCGAGGAAAGTGCCTGCAAAACGTTTGAGGATCTGAACGGGAAGCTGTATGAAAGCGGGTTTAAGGCAAACTGTCTTGCGGGCATGATGCAACCGATCATGTCGTTCATTGGAAATCTCGGGTATGTTGCCGTTTGTGTGGTCGGCGGAGCCATGGCGTTAAACGGAACGATCAGTTTCGGTGTGATCGTTGCTTTTATGATGTACGTACGGTATTTCACGCAACCGCTCTCACAGATCGCTCAGGCAACGCAGTCTCTTCAATCCGCCGCAGCCGCAGGAGAGCGGGTGTTTGAATTTTTGGAAGCCAAAGAAATGGAGGAGGAATCCGGCAAAACCAAAACCCTGAAAAATGTGCGGGGCACCGTGGAATTCAGCCACGTCAAATTCGGTTACGAAGATTCCGATACCGTTGTGATCCATGATTTTTCCGCAGTGGCAAAGCCGGGGCAAAAAATTGCCATTGTCGGTCCTACCGGTGCGGGAAAGACCACCATGGTCAACCTTTTGATGCGGTTCCATGAGATCCAAGGCGGCGAGATCCGGATCGACGGCGTTTCCACGAAAGATCTGACGCGGGAAAACGTGCATGAGCAATTTTGCATGGTGCTTCAGGATACGTGGCTTTTTGAAGGTACCGTAAGGGAAAATTTGGTCTATTGCGCCGAAAACGTTCCCGAAGAAAAGATCACCGAAGCTTGCAAAGCGGTCGGATTGGATCACTATATTCGTACGCTCCCCCATGGATATGATACGGTTTTGAATGACCAAACCAACTTGTCGCAGGGGCAAAAGCAACAACTGACCATTGCGCGTGCCATGATCGCCGACAGACCGATGCTGATCTTGGACGAGGCGACTTCCTCCGTCGATACCCGAACCGAACAAAAAATTCAAACGGCTATGGACCGTTTGATGGAAAATCGGACTTCGTTTGTCATTGCACACCGTTTGTCTACCATTAAAAACTCGGATTTGATCTTGGTGTTGAAAGACGGCGACATTATCGAAAGCGGCAAACATGAGGAATTGCTCGCAAAGGGCGGTTTCTATGCGGAGCTGTATAACAGTCAGTTTGAAAATGCTTCGTGAGCGGAGGAAAACGGAATGAACGTAAATTATATTGCGATCGAGCGGGAATACGGAAGCGGCGGCACGGAGATCGCGCGCCGTCTTTCCGCACAGACCGGGATTGCCTGTTACGGGAGAGAACTTTTGGAGGCGGCGGCAAAGGAGTTGGATCTGACCGTTTCCGAGATCGAACGGTATGAAGAGACCGTTACCAACAGCTTTTTATACTCGGCTTATGTGCTGGCGCAAACGGCAAACGGAAATGCGGATCTGCTGAGTCGGGAAGGACATATTTTCCTAACGGAACAGGCAGTGATCCGTCGGTTTGCGCAGCTCGGTCGAGCGATCTTTCTCGGGCATTGCGCCTCGGAAGCGCTCAAAGGACGCGCGGATGTTGTTACCGTATTCATTCGTTGCGGTGATGAGGAGAAAAAACAACGGCGGATCGTTTCGGAATACGGTGTCGACGCATCGGACGCGGAGCGGCTGCGAAAGCAATTTGACCGAAAACGTTCCAACTACTACTCTGCCAATACTCTGAAAAAATGGGAAGATCTTCGGCAGTATGATATCGTTTTGGACAGCGCGGTATTGGGGATCGACGGTTGCGTATCGCTGTTGAACGGCATTCTGAGCTGAACTTTCGTGAGGGGTGCGATCTGTGTGCCGTCGAACTTTCGAAAATTATTAAAAAATGTTTCGCAACCCTCTTTACTTTTTCCCGTGCTTCGTGTATAATAGTTTTTGGTAAGAATTATATTTTCGTTTGGTACAAGGAGGATGGTACTGTTATGACATTGGTAATTTTGGCAGCGGGACTCGGTTCGCGGTACGGCGGATTGAAGCAATTGGATCCCATGACCGATCACGGGGAGGTCATTATCGATTTTTCCATTTTCGATGCGATCCGCGCGGGCTTTGACAAGGTCGTGTTCATCATCAAAAAGGAGAATCTGGAAGTCTTTCGCGAAACGATCGGACATCGTGTGGAGAAGCATGTAGCCGTGGAATATGCTTTCCAAACAGCGGAGAACATTCCGCACGGTTGCACGGTCCCCGAAGGAAGAAGTAAGCCTCTTGGTACCGGGCACGCCGTTTATTGCGTGCGGGATCTTGTGAAAGAGAATTTTGCCGTGATCAATGCGGACGATTTTTACGGAAGAGACACCTTTGAACAGCTGGCAAAGCATTTGAAGCAAGCCAAAGCGGAAAACGGGGTGGCACATCACTGCATGGTCGGTTTTCGGCTGTCCAATACGTTGACCGAAAACGGCGCAGTCTCTCGCGGGCAATGTGAGATCGATGCAAACAATATGCTGACCAGCGTTACCGAGCGGACGAAGATCCGGAAAAAAGGCGACAATGCGGAGTATTTGGAGGACGACGGCAATACTTGGACGGAGATTGCGGGCGATACCATCGTTTCCATGAACTGCTGGGGCTTTACACCGGAGATCTTTACGGATCTGGAGTCGGAGTTGACTGAGTTTTTGAACCACATGGATTCCAACCCGATGAAAGCGGAATTTTTCCTGCCGTTCGCGGTGGATTCCCAAAGACAGAAGGGAATGTGCGATATTCGGGTATACCCGACGCAATCGGTATGGCTCGGCGTTACCTATCCGGAAGATAAAACGCCTGTCAAGGCGGCGATCCGCAAGTTGATCGAGCGCGGAGAATACCCGGAATCCCTTTGGAATTGATGTTTGAAAACGATCGATAATTGAAACAGAAAGAGGTAGATGACATGTCCATTTTAATTACGGGCGGCGCCGGTTTCATCGGCTCGCATACTGCGGTAGAATTTTTGAATGCCGGATACGAGATCGTGATTGCAGACAACTTTTGCAACAGCAATCCCAAGGCGTTGGAGCGGATCCGCGAGATCACGGGAAAGGATTTTCGGTTCTACGAGGTAGACCTTTGCGACAAAGCGGCATTGGAAAAGGTGTTTGTCGAGAATCCGAGCATCGATTCCGCCATTCATTTTGCGGGATTAAAGGCAGTCGGCGGATCGGTTGCAAAACCGGGAATGTATTATTATAACAATTTGGTCAGCACTTTGAATTTGGTGGAGCTGATGTCGAAATATCACGCAAAACATATCGTGTTCAGTTCTTCCGCAACGGTTTACGGTATGCCGAAGACCGTTCCGATCCGGGAAGATTTCCCGCTTTCCACCACCAATCCTTACGGTGAGACCAAACTGATGATCGAGCGCATCTTAAAGGATATTTGGGTATCGGATCCCGAGTGGAGCGTTTCGGTTTTGCGGTACTTCAATCCGATCGGGGCACATAAAAGCGGTTTGATCGGCGAAAATCCGCGCGGGATCCCCGACAATTTGTTGCCGTACGTGGCAAAGGTGGCTGCCGGTCAATTGCCGTATCTTTCCGTGTACGGAAACGACTACAATACGAAAGACGGCACCGGAGTGCGGGATTATATCCACGTGGTCGATTTGGCAAAGGCACATCTCAAAGCATTGGAGCGTGCACACAAAGTGAACGGCGTGGAGTATTTCAACATCGGTACCGGAACAGGGTACTCGGTTTTGGAGATCGTGAGGGCATATGAAAAAGCAACGGGATTGACGGTGAAATATCAGATCGTGGACAGACGTCCCGGTGACATCGCAACCTGCTATGCCGATCCGCAGAAAGCCTATGAGGTGCTCGGCTGGAAAGCGGAAAACGGGATTGACGATATGTGCCGCGATCTTGCCAATTGGATGCGGAAAAATCCGAACGGTTACGAAGGAGAAGCATCGGTATGATCTCAAAACAATTGTTCGGGACTTTGAAGAGCGGTGAAGAAGTTTATTCTTATACCATGGTCAACGGCAGCGGAATGAGTGCTACGATCTCTTCCTTTGGGGGCGCGATCATGAAACTGTTGGTCCCCGATCGCCACGGTAAGTTGACCGACGTTGTGGCAGGATACGACGATCTGTCCGATTACGTTTTCGGAGACGGTTATCTCGGCGCTTTGATCGGAAGAACGGGAAACCGCATTGCAGGCGGAAAGTTTACGTTAGACGGCACGGAGTATCGGCTGTTTTTAAATGACGGAGCGAACACACTTCACGGCGGAAAGATCGGTTTTTCCCATCGCGTTTGGCAGGTTCGGGAGCAGGACGGAGAGGAACCAAGCTTGCTTTTGACGCTGCACTCTCCCCACGGAGAAGAAAATTATCCCGGAAATTTAGACGTTACCGTTCGGTATACGTTGCAAAAGGAAAATGCGCTTTCCATTCGTTACGAAGCGGTCACCGATCGCCGTACGATCATCAATTTGACCAATCACGCGTATTTCAATTTGGGCGGTTACGCTTCCGGAAAAATTTTTGACCACGTTTTGAAAATGGATGCCGATGCGTATCTGCCGTCCGATGCGGGTCTGATCCCGACGGGTGAGATCCGTTCGGTAGAGGGAACGCCGTTTGATTTCCGTACCGCCAAGACGATCGGACGCGATTTCCACGCGGAACACACGGATCTGAAACTTGCCGGCGGATACGACCACTGTTTTTGCTTCTCCGGAGGTGCAACGGAAAAGCCGGTGTTGCGCATTGAAGTCTTTGAGCCGAACAGCGGGCGAAAGATGCGCGTTTATACCGACCAACCCTGCGTACAACTCTATACGGGGAACTTTTTGAAAAATCCGGAGCATCCGCTCAAAGGTGGATATCCGCAGATCCCCCAATCCGCTTTTTGTTTGGAAACCCAAAAAATGCCGGATTCCATTCACCATCCGAATTTCACCGATACGGTGTTGGAGCCCAACGAGACTTACATCCACACCACGGTATATCAATTTTCCGCAGAGTGATCGTCCGACCGAATTCGAATGCGATCCTTACGCTCCCTTGTCGCCGCTCCCTTGTTTTCAAGGGGGCGGCTTTCATATTTTTTGCGATCGATTCATATATTGGTTCCAACAGAAATACCGTTACGGTCACGGAAAGGAAGCTTGGAATGAAAGCAAAATTCGGAAGATGGATCTCTTTAACACTTGCACTTTGTCTTTTGATCGGTTCTGCGCTGTGCGCCGATGCGGAAGAATACCGAAGCGGCGGCGATGGAACATCGGGAACAGGACCGTCAACAGCGGTTTCGGAGTTCGGCGCAACGGAAGGCACTTTGCAACTGCCGTGTAAAAGCGCTCTGCTGATGGAAGCCACCACGGGATGTGTTTTGTATATGCAGAATGCGGAAGAAGCGCTTCCGCCGGCATCGGTTACCAAAATAATGACCTTGCTTTTGATCATGGAAGCATTGGATGAGGAGATCGTACATTTGGAAGATACGGTAACCGTTTCCGAAAATGCCGCTTCCATGGGAGGTTCGCAGGTCTATTTAAAGGTAGGGGAACAAATGCCGTTGGAGGATCTGCTCAAAAGTGTTGTGATCGCTTCCGCAAACGATGCGGCGGTGGCATTGGCAGAGTATCTTTGCGGAAGCGTTCCCGCGTTTGTCGAAAAGATGAATCAAAAAGCCGAACATCTCGGGATGAAGCAAACTTCTTTTGAAAATGTGACCGGTTTGGATGATACCGCCGAGCATCATGTAACGTCGGCACTTGACATTGCAAAAATGTCGCGGGAGTTGTTGCGGCATCCTCGCATTTTGCAATACAGTTCGCTTTGGATGGACAGTATTCGCGACGGCGCCTTCGGTTTGACCAATACCAATCGGCTGGTTCGGTTTTACAGCGGTTGCACGGGACTCAAGACCGGTTCCACCTCGAAAGCGGGATTTTGTGTGAGCGCAACGGCGGAACGAAACGGTTTTTCGCTGATTTGCGTGATCATGGGGGCGGATTCAAGTGATGTTCGCAACGCGTCGGCAACGGCATTGTTGGATTGGGGATTTGCGGGGTTCGGAATGTATCATTCCGA
>CAYPIV010000036.1:0-7736 GCA_964410895.1 uncultured Ruminococcus sp.
GGTAACCGATCTTTCTGCCGATGCGGGTAAGCTGACACAAAATTTGATTTCCGCGATCGCTTCCGGTCAACGTATGGATCTCATCGATTACCACATACCGAAGATCTCCGAACAACCGCACAAGATCGTTGTTTCGGTGGATCAGCATGGATTCCAAAGATTCCGGAGTTATTTGCAAGATGCCGGAAGGATTTTCCAACAGCTTTTGCTTGTGCGATCGCGTCACGTCTCCGTGCCAATGCGTCACGGCAATTCCCGCCGTGTCCAACAGAGTTTGCATCCGCTGAAACTGATCGTTGATCAAACTTTTCAAAGGAGCAACATATAACACTCCCACGCCTGCCGGGGGATTTTCCCATAAGTCCGTCAAGATCGGAAAAAAAGCAGCCTCCGTTTTTCCGCTGGCAGTCGAAGAAGTCAACAGCAAATGACGGTCGGTTTCAAAAAGAGTATGTGCCGCCTCCAGCTGGATCTCACGCAGTTGTTCCCAACCGTTGGCGTAAATGAATTCCCGAATAAAATCCGGAAAGCGTTCAAAAACGGATTCTCCGTGCTGTTGTTCCATAAAACTCCTCCAACCCCTCCTGCAGAACTTACGCGAAACGCGCTGCCGGAACGGTCATACGATCGGTCGCGGGACTCGACGGTATGCCCGTCCCCATCTTAAAATTCCAAATCTTCCGGCAGGAATCTGCGATCTTCGGAAGTGCCCGTACCGACATTTTGGGTATTTTGTCTTTGAGGGTCCGCAATCGGATCCGCGGCATTCGGGTACAGCGGTTTCAAAGTGACGTTGCTTTCCAAAACAGCGTCAAAAGAGACGCTCGGATTTTGCATTAAAATGTTCAAAACCGTCATATAGTCCCGCAGCATTTCCCGCGGGGTGATCATACTGTCCGCACCTGCACGGTTGAAACACAGTTGCAAAAAACGTGCCATTTCTTCCGGAGACACCGACGGTGCTTTTTCATAATACTGCGCATACAATTTGGTGATCCGTCCGATCAAAGCAAACAGTTCATCATCGGAAAGGCGCCGAAGCCGAATGACGGGCCCGATCAGATTCTGAAATTCCGATGAAGCAAATCGGCTGTCGCAAAGACGGCTTTTCAGCGCTTCATAGCTGAACAATCCGCGCCGCGGATCCTCTAAAAATTGCGGAGTTCCGCCAAGGATCAACGCCATACCGACCGCATGCCCTTGCAAGGTATCGTTAAACATGGACAGGATCTTTTCATAATTGTTTTCGCGGCTGACACGGTGGGAAATTTTGTAAAGATTGACGCATTCATCGATAAAGACCACCAAACCGCGGTATCCGACCAATCGAGCAAGCATTGCCCAAAGCTTTAAAAAGTCATACCAATTTTCATCGCAAATAATCGTGGAGACCGAAATACCGAGCGCATTTTTCGCTTCTGTTTTGGTCGAAAACTCACCGCGCAACCATCGCAAAGCGGCACTCTGTCTTTCCGGATCCTCGGAAATATAGGCGCGGTAATAAACACAGACGACACGTGCAAAATCGAATCCGCCAACCAAGAATTCCATTTCCCGCAACGTATGCATCACTTCTTTCAGCAAAGCATCCGAAAACGTTTCCGATTCCGCCGATACGCCTTGGGCAATGATTTTTTCTTGCAGTTCCGCGATCCAGCGTGCCAAAATTTTCGGAAGTGCTCCGCCGTCCGGAGACGATTTGGAAGCTAAATTTTTCATCAATTCCCGATAGGTGGCAACGCCGTTCCCGCCGGTTCCGTATAGCCTGCGTTCCGGAGAAAGATCGGCGTCTGCCGTCAAAAAATCGCGTTCCAACGCATACCCGCGGATCAGCTGCATCAAAAAGCTTTTTCCGCTTCCGTAGCGTCCGATTAAAAAGCGCATGCTGCTGCCGCCTTCGTTCACCGTTTCCAAATCCGAAAGCAACGCTCCGATCTCCTCTTTGCGGCCGATGGCAATATACGGTGCTCCCGCCCGCGGAACGACTCCGGCGGCAACAGAAGCCAACAACGACGTCAATATTCGTCTTGGCACTTTGGGGATCTCGTTTTGCAACTCTGTCATATTATTTCTAACACTCCTTTTGTTCCATGGAATCGGCGGGATGTGGGAACAGGGAAAGCAATGACCGTGTCCACGCAAGGTAATCGGGGATCACCGTATATCCGCCGCGTTCGGACTCCTCCACCAAAATATCTCCGGTTTCTTCCGCGGCAAGCGAATTGAGTTCGTCCGCAAGCACGGTAAGTGACCTGCCGACCTCATGTGCCACCGACTTTTGCGCTTGTACATTCGCATCCGCCGCCGCACGCAAAAACTTCACATACGGTGCGAAACGGAGCTTGCAATCCGCGGATATTCCGTCCGCCTCGCCACCCGCGCCCGACAGCAGTTGCCCGAAGCATGCAAAATCGAAGGGATCTTCCGGCGCAAAACGCTCCGACCGAGCGGGGCATGGATCGGAATGCTCCGGACGCAGCGGGGATGGATCGGGATGCGCATCGGCAAGTTCTGTCGGTTCCGCAAACGTTTCCAACAACCGCTCGGTCGTTTTCCAAGAAAGCCGTTCGATCCGCATGGCTTCTTCATAGGAAAACGGTTGATGCGGGACCTCGTAAAACTGCTCGTAGGCGGGAGAGAACTCTTTCTCGGATGCCGCAGAACGCGTTTGCGATTCGAACGGCAAGGTTTGACTCACATAACGATCGATCGCGTTTCGAATGGGATTCGGCAAAGCAGAGACCCCGAGTCGGGATCGGATCTTCCATACCGCACGGATCTGATTTTCGGTATATTTTACCATATTGGTGATCACAAAGCGAAGTTCGTAAGAAGCGGAAAAGGAGAGATAACGCACAAGGATCTTCTTGCGGATCCGAGGAGGGCACGGAACCCCGACGAACGCATTTCGCTCCTGCGAGACGCTTTTGATATCGGCTTTTCCGAATACCGTTTCAAACGGACCGTTCTTCTCAAACACGACACGCATCGCCCCGAAGATCGTTCGTTCAAACAGGGATCGGTTTTGATTTGTGCAAACCTTGCTTTTGCGATAATCGTAATTGCAACAAAAGTAAAGCAACGCATGCAAATATCCGTCTTCCGCAGATTCCGACACATAAAATTCCTTTAGAGTGCAATGGGAAAACAGTACTGCTCGGAGTTTTGCGTCCGTCGGCTGCGGAGGCGGTAAACGATGCAACAGACAAAGATCGCAAAGCCATTCCAGAACGTGCAGATCCAATTGACGGAACGTATCTCGGTACCCTTGCCAAAGTCGAAACAACGATTCTGCGGTCTGCGTGGGAGAGACCCTGCCGGACAGATTCAACAACTCATACACATACAGCAAAAGGTAACTGTAATCGGTATCCGGCAGACCGCCGGCGCGGAACTGCTCTCTCCACCAAAGGTACCATTCCAACTGCGCACGGTTCAATTGGCTGTATTGCGGAACGTAAGAAAAGAACGGAACACGGGGACAGCTTTCACCGCGGATCGGATACAATTTGACGGCATCCGAATAAAATCGTTCGTAATATCGAGGACCGTTTGGGGTCATTTTCGGCGAGAAGATCTGCACCTGCCTCAGCAATGCATGGTTCGACGTATATTCCGATTCACACGCCGACCGATCCGAAACGCAAGACTTTTCGGAAACGGAACGTGAATCGGCGGCGGTTCGCGCAGTCGATTTCGGATCCGATCTCTCGGCAGGTTGCGGCGGAACGGCAGGTCGCGACGGGATCCGAAATCCATCTGATGCCGAACTTCTCTCCCCTTGATGTTCTTTCTGTGGCAGATCGACCAGAATGTCCGTTGCGGTCGTATCCGAAGCATAAAAAACTGCCTTTTTGAGAGGAAACAAAGCGTCAATATCCCAAAATCGGTCTTGTTCGGCACGTCTTTTGGCTTCTTCCGATATTTGATCTTCCTTTTTCGACATACTCTCTCTCCGAATTCCCTGCAATTTTCGGCGAACAGACCGCATGCGCAATCTGTCCGTCCCAAACAAAATCGTTGCAACCTCAACCGCCGTGCTTGACATTCTTCTGCTCAATGCCCGTTGCAAGTCTCTTTTTTCATTGCTTTTTACAACAAGAACCTGTCAACAAAACCGTCTCGGAAAAGATCCGCAAACAAAGTTTTAACCGTCGGAATCAAAAATTCGACCCCGAGAGCCGTTTTTGCGAAAATTCACCGCTTTGCTCTCCAATACGGCAAACAGTTTTCAACTTTGCCGAAATTGTTTCACGGTTGCCGAATCCGATCGCCGTGCAACTGCGTGTTATGCCATAAGTAAAAATGCTTGCTTGCAAGGGCATTTTTACGCAGCCGTCAATGCCGCAGACACACGATCGTGCGGGAGGCGGCAGCCGAAAGACTTGCGTAGCAAGGCTTCCTGCGGCTATTATCCCATAGGAGCAGATGTTCGGCAATGATCCAACTGAATTACATTATTATATCACGTTTTCGATTTCTTGTCAATTCGAAGATCGCATTTTCCGTTGAAAATAAAAAGATCCCGCAGTCACGATCGGAGAGATCGGCAACTTCTTTGTGACACGGAAAGCAATCTTTTTTCCCGTTCGACGGGCACGGCAGATCCAAACAGCCTACCCATGCGGCGGATCCTTTCCCCGCCGATCCCTTGAAGAGCCCGCTTTCGACAGCGTACGGTTTGTCGAATCCTCCCCAATTGCCGACCTCATACGGTCCGACTTTGGAAGTACCTCTCGGTTTCCCGTCGGATTTCCCGCCGCATTCGGACCAAAAAGCAAAGATTCATCCCTGTCATTGCGGAGATCACCGCATCCGAAAATCTCCATGCCGCCGTCGGAGCGCAGATCGCTCCGAACATGAGACAAACCGAAAAGATCCCCGCATATCCATACCGTAATGAGGGCCTTTCGGAAAGAAAATGCACCGATTCCATCCCGTAGCCACCCCAACAAAGCAAAGTCGCATATCCGAAGCAGGCAATTGCCACAGCCAAAAACCAGCCTGCCCAATCCCCCAACACGCATGTATACGCACGTATTGCCATCAACACCGGATCCGCGCCGAGTAACACAACGTCCTCATAACTGACCAAGATCACCAAGCCCGTCAGAGTACACAGCAAGATCGTGTCCGCAAACACTTCCAAAATTCCGAACGTCCCCTGCCTTGCCGGAAAGGCGGTATCAGCGCCGGCGTGCGCGGTCGGAGAGGTCCCGCATCCCGCCTCATTGGATAGCAACCCCCGCATGGTACCGACCCGTACCGCCTCGGAAGTAAAAAATCCGATTCCTCCTCCCCAAGCGCCTGTTGCGGAAAACGCCTGCGAAAAGATCTCCGCAAACGCCGTTCCGATCTGCTCTTTTTTTACAATCAAGACCGCAACAGACAGCAAAAGGTATCCGCCGCTCATGATCGGCACCAAAATTTCCGTGACTGCCGATACACTCTTGATACCGCGCAAAACCGCCGGAAATGTCAAAAGCAACAAAACGCATCCGGTGATCCATGTCGGAATGTTGCAAATACCGTTGACCGCACTGCCAACGGCATTGACCTGTATCATACATCCGAGACTCATCGCATTCGCAAGCAATAACACCGCAAACAGGCAAGATACGATCTTCCCTGTCCGATGCCGATCGCGTACGGCAAAGTGATCCTTTATATAATATACCGCTCCGCCGAAGAAAGAACCGTCAAACCGTCTCCGTCTGTGCAGGACCGCAAGCACGATCTCCGCATACTTTAAGATCATGGCAAGAAATGCGGAGACCCACATCCAAAACAGCGCACCCGCACCGCCGATAAAGATCGCATTTGCAACTCCGACAATGTTTCCGACTCCCAACGTGCCCGCCAAAGAAAGCATGACAGCACGGAACGGAGAACCGCTCGAATCACGCTTTTTTGTTGTTTGTTTGCCGAAATTGCCGTTCGGTCGCAAAATGCGATCTTCCGCTTTCTCTTCTGGGACGCTGCGGTTCGGACCGATGTCGGATCCACGGAGCTTGTTTGGTTCGTCGTTCGCTTCACACGGCGGGTTCGGGAGCCTTGGCGTTTCGGACCGCAAGGATCCGAAAAAACCGATCTTTTTTTCTGTTCCGAACCAAGCCGAAAACAATCGTTTCGGAGAACGAAACGGCTGTCCTTTCAGATAAAAAAAGAAAAACAGTCCCACCGACATCAATCCCGCCGGAACCGCTCCGCCGGACAAAAGCCATTGCAACAAGATGTCATCCCTCCCTATTTCCGCTTTCGAAAAACGGATCTTTTTCCGCTTGGATCCGTTGTCTCCATCTTCTGTTGCAATATATGCTTTCGATTTCCCTGCTATTCCCGACAGCATTCGACGGTTTTAGCACCCAAGGCATTCCATTGATCAATAAAATTGTTAATATACTGTGAATATTGCAAAAAAGGACTTGATTTTTCCAAAAAACGGTGTAAAATAAGAGCAGAAATTAGCACTCATGCATTTTGAGTGCTAATTCCAAGAGGAAAATGAAATGATTTCACAAGAAAATAAGGAGGACATCGAATCATGACCATCAAACCGTTGGCAGATAGAGTTGTTGTCAAAAATGTTGAAGCAGAAGAAAAAACCAAAGCCGGTATTTTTCTCACCGCATCTGCACAGGAAAAGCCGCAGATCGCGGAAGTTGTTGCAGTCGGTCCCGGTGCATACTCCGATGACGGAAAGCTGATCCCGATGAACGTTAAGGTCGGCGATAAGGTCATTACCGGAAAATACAGCGGCACGGAAGTAAAGATGGACGGTACGGAATATACCATCGTAAAGCAGAGCGATATTCTCGCCGTTGTCGAATAAAGACTCGGCAGATCGAATTCTATTACAAAGGAGAACATGAATTATGGCAAAAGATATTCTTTACGGAACAGAAGCACGCGACGCGCTGGTTCGCGGTGTTGATAAACTTGCAAACACGGTCAAGATCACGCTCGGTCCGAAAGGCAGAAACGTAGTTTTGGACAAAAAATACGGCTCTCCCCTCATTACCAATGACGGTGTGACCATTGCAAAAGAGATCGAGTTGGAAGATGAAGCCGAGAACATGGGCGCACAATTGGTAAAAGAAGTGGCAACCAAGACCAACGACGCAGCCGGCGACGGAACCACAACCGCTACCCTGCTTGCACAGGCTTTCGTTCGCGAAGGCATGAAAAACGTGACCGCAGGTGCCAACCCGATGGTATTGCGCAAGGGTATGAAAAAAGCAGTGGATGCCGCAGTGGACGCTTTGGTGAAGAACTCTCAAAACGTAAACGGGTCTGCGGACATTGCGCGGGTAGGAACCATTTCCGCAGGAGACGAAGTGATCGGTCAGCTGATTGCGGATGCCATGGAAAAAGTCACTTCCGACGGTGTCATCACCATTGAGGAGTCCAAATCCGCCGACACCTACTCCGAGGTTGTGGAAGGAATGCAGTTCGACAGAGGATACCTCTCTCCCTACATGGCTACCGATATGGACAAGATGGAAACGGTTTACGATGATGCCCTGATCTTGATCACCGACAAAAAGATCTCCAACATTCAAGAGATCCTTCCCCTGTTGGAACAGATCGTTCAAGCCGGCAAAAAGCTTTTGATCATTGCCGAGGACGTAGAAGGCGAAGCTTTGACCACTTTGGTTTTGAACAAGCTCCGCGGTGTATTCAACTGTGCCGCTGTTAAGGCGCCCGGATTCGGTGACCGCCGCAAAGAAATGTTG
>CAYPIV010000037.1:0-7725 GCA_964410895.1 uncultured Ruminococcus sp.
TACCGCCCGCTCAAATGCGGCACGGCTTTTCGGATATTGATAGATCGGATGCATGGAATTCCTCCTCGTTAAGCCAAATAAAGAGATACACGGTCCAAAATGCGGTTGATGTTATCCAATTGCGAGATCATGCCGCTGACGCGGACCTTACCCTCGCCAACCGCGGCTACCGAGTTGATCTTTCCGTCAAACAGATCTCTTGCGGTTTGTAAACTGTCGAATTGCATTTTCGAAAATGCGGTTCCGGAAACATGGTGCAATGCCGTTAAGCGATGCTCTTTCACTGCAATGCCGACCGAAAACACGTCCCCGATCGAAAGATGGACCGTACCGTCAACGATCCCCGAGGCGGAAAAACGTCCGACTTCATCCTCGTTTCCGATCTGGGCGACCGCACCGGCGATCACGTGCAACATTAAGACTGTGGAAGTTTGGAAAAAAACGGGATCTTGCAGATCCGACACGCTCGGGCGCAAGTATGCGCTCAAGCGATCGGTCAGAGCGGTGAAAGCTCCCGTTAAAAATCCGATGTGCCAAAATCCGCTCACGGGGATCGGAGATCCGACGCCGTTGATCATATCATTGAATTTTTTGCAGGACGGAAAATAAAGTTTGATGGAACATCCCTTGGTTCCCTCTTTCATTTCCGCTTTTCCGTCCCGAAAGCCCAAAGTTCCTATCGGACCGTTTTTCACGGAAAAGCCGATGGAGATCGTTTGATCTGCCACC
The DNA here is from genome assembly GCA_964410895.1 of uncultured Ruminococcus sp. Taxonomy (GTDB): domain Bacteria; phylum Bacillota; class Clostridia; order Oscillospirales; family CAG-272; genus UMGS1865. The sequence goes on from CAYPIV010000037.1 coordinate 730, forward strand.
AATGCTTTTGCAGTGGGATCCAACTCGATCAAAGTCGGGATCGCTCCCAAAACTCCAAACAAATTGCAGTATGCCAAAACGCGTTCGTCTCTCATATGATCGCTCCTTTTTTCGTGGGGGATACTCAAATCGGATTTTATTATACCATGAAGCAAAAATGCTTGCTTGCAAGGGCATTTTGTGAAACCGTCAATGTCGCATGGCATGCTGTGCATGCCATGGCACAGCCAAAGGCTTGCACGGCAAGGCTTTCTGCGACTATTATAACAGATTTATTTTCGGAATGCAAGTCTTTTCTGCTGTTTTGTCACTTTGTGCAAAAGAAGGTACCGCCTACAAAAACGGTACCTTCTGACGGTTCATTGATCTGCTTCCCTTTTCTCCGCAAACAAAAGCATCAATGCATAAAAAATCATCGGATACAGGTTAAAGAACAATACGTCAAGCAAGCTGAACAACAGCATCCCGAGGATTCCGAAACCTAAAAAAATACTGTAAGCCGTCGGTTTCTTGCAGATCAAACATATGGTTTGAACACGGTGAATCCAATATGCCGTAAACCCGAGGATCCCGTTTGCCGCCAGCATTTGGATCCAAGTATTATGGTACAGATACGGTGCGACCGACATTTCCCACTCGTCATTGGTATAGGAATCGTAAAATCCGGATCCGAACACCGGATTCCGCAAAAAATGGTCCTTTCCCGCCTGCCAAATGGAAAACCTGCCGTTGTCGTCAAACCCGTATTGCAAAAAATTACGGATCAGCGGGAGCAACTGTTGCCGAAAACATACGCATGCAAACGCCCCTACAATTACCATCCCGCACGCAAAGATTCGATTTTGCTTTTTTCGCGCTCCGACCCAACAAAGGGTGAACGTACACAGTACAAAGATCCCGATTCCCACCAAAAGCGCACCGCGGCTTTGCGAAAGCAAAATACAAAACAAATGCAGAACGGCAGAGACGATCCCAAACCAACCGCGTGGATGCGAGGCGGCGAAATAAAAGGATGCCGGCATAAAAAGGCACAGTAAGCCGCCAATGGTCGTCCAAACGCCCCAACCGAGAACAACGCTCTCTTTTACAACGCTGCCGTCCGCAAAGCGAACCGTTGTGGCATATGCGAACAACAGTTCCGAGCAGATCAACAACCCCGTCAGTACCAAGCATGCAACAAATCGATCGCAAGAACAGCGGTCAAAATCACAGTACGTACCGAACAACAGAAAGACCCCCATTAAGATCCCTCCGAAAGCGATCGCATACAGCAGATTTTGAACGGTATAGTGTTCGGAAAACAAGCCGTTTGTCAACAACGTCACGCAAAAAAGCAATAATCCCGATAACAGTCCTTTTCCGTTCGGCTTTTTCGCCCGCGAAGCATTCCGAACAGCAAAAACGAGCAATCCGATCACAAGCAATGCCACATAAGCAATCAAGATCCACAAAATAGGAGTTTTCCAATAGTAATCACTGTAATTAGGAACATTCGGTCCATGCTCGATCGTTACCAAGAAAAAGGTGAAACAAAAAAACGGGATTGCAAAACTCAAACGCTCACAGACCAAGCATCCGACCAAAAAAACGGCGAGCATGATCCCGCAAACCAAAATATCGGCACCCGAAGAATGCCCGATCCACACCAAAACGGCAAGCAAGACCGCATATTGCAAGCTATCGAAAAAGAGTTGTGCTTTCGACTTAAAACGATGCATTCGGATCCACCTCGGCAAGTAATTTGACGTTTTCCTCCAAAACGGAAGACAAAAAATAGTTCGGCAAATTCGGGTAATTCGTCGTTCCGGGACCGTAGGGACCTTTGCACAAAGCGCGGAGTGCATTGCAAAAAGCGGTTTCGTCCTCTGGGGGCAATAATTGCGATTGCGGTAAAAGATCCCGCTGACCTTTCACATCAAAAGCAATAATCGGCAACCCGAACAGCATGGCTTCCAACAGGTTGAACGGCAATCCCTCGGAACGGCTGGCGGAAAGATACACATCCGTAATTGCCAAATACGGAAGCGCCCCCTCGCGATTTCCGGGCAGGAACACATCCTCGGAAAGATCAAGAGAATCTCGCAACGTTTCCAAATGTTGCCGTTCCGCTCCCTCCCCGAGCAATAACAGGCGGATCGAAATTCCCTCTTTTTTCAGTTGTGCCACACATCGGATCAAAAACTGTTGATTTTTGCGTTGACTCAGTTCCCCGACATACGTACAAAGGATCTCATTCGGTTTCGGTGCAAACGCATTCCGCAAAGCATCTTCCCGAGGCGGCAAGGTCGGCGGAGCGGAAAAACCCATTCCGCGCAGAAAAGAAACCTTTCCCAGACACAGCGAATGTTCGGTTGCAATTCGCAGATCTTCGTCGTTCATCACCAAAATTTCATCAGTCAAATCGCGCAATCGCCGCTCACAGAAAAACAAAAACTTTTCCTTTGCGCTTTTTCGCCGTTCGGAAAACAAATATCCGTGTACGACATTTTTTACGTACGGCCTCTTTCGCAGTCCGATCATTGCGGATCGGATCAAAAATGCCGCAAGCGTGGTATTGACCACCACACGGTCAAACTGTTCCCGCTTTAGGATCTTACGAATTCGAAACACACTTTTCACATTCGAAAAGCTGAAAAAATGCTTGTCAAAGCGGATCGGAAAATCCACGTCGGCACCATCCGCCATCAAAAACACATCGGCATCTTTTTTTAGTTCCGTAATATACGGCATATGAAACCGTTGTAAGTGGGACTGCGTCGATGCGGCGTACAGAATTTTAATCTTCTTCATCATCTTGTGTTGTCTCCGCATGGCGATGTTTGGTTCCGCCGCGTGCGGCAAATTTTTCTTCGTCCATTTGTTCTCTCTTTGCATATTTTTCGCTTCGGTTCACGGCTTTCAGCGGCGTCATGAGCAGAATTCGAACATCCTCCCAAAACGTCCAGTTTTCAATATAACTGATATCTTCATCGATCCGTGCGTGAATGGACGTATCACCGCGCAGTCCTTTGATCTGAGCAAGTCCGGTAATTCCCGGGCGAACGGTATGCTTGATCATATACAGCGGAACTTTTTTCTTGAAGATATCGACATAATACGGAACTTCCGGGCGGGGTCCCACCAAACTCATGTCTCCTTTTAAAACGTTAAAAAACTGCGGCAATTCGTCCAATGCAAATTTTCGAATAAACGCGCCGAATCTTGTTTTTCGGGGATCGTTTTCGGTGGACCACCCCGTTTTTTCGGAATCGTTGACGCGCATGGAACGGAACTTGTACATCTCAAATTCTTTGTTGTTTCTGCCGACACGGATCTGACGGAACAGGATCGGTCCCGGTGAAGAAAGCTTAACTCCGATCGCGGTAAACAGCATCAACGGCGAAGTGCAAACGATCAAGATCAAGGAACCGATGATATCGAAAGTCCGTTTCAGTGCACGGTTGGAAGCACTGTCAAGCGGTGTGCTCCGAATGTCGATGACCGGAAGATTTCCGATCACGGAAACCTGTCGAGGAGACTTGAAATACCCGCAAATGGCAGGAACGACCAGCACTTTGATGCAATGGTTGTTGCACACGGAAATATACTTTGTGATCAAGCGTTTGCGCACGGTATCAAACGCCATAACGACTTCGTCCGGCTGATATTCGCGCAAAACGTGATCCAGATCCCCCGTGGTGCCGAGATGCGAAAGACCGATGATATTCAGATTGCCGATATATCCGATCACCGAATATCCGAACTGCGGGTTATTTAAGATCTCTTCCATATACGCATCCGCCATCTCCTGACTGTCCGTAACCAGCAGAATATGCTTGATATTCCGCTTATTGCTTCGCAAGCTGCGCAGAACACTGAGCATAACGGTCTTTTTGGAGATCAACACCGCCGTGCTCAACGCGTAACCGATCATCAAAAAATGGGAATAGTATTCCGTTTGCATCTCATCACCGAGCAAAGCGGAGGCGATCACGGTAATTCCGAGCATCACCGCATTGATCAAAAAAATACGTCCGGTAAAAAAAAGCAACCGTTTGGTACGCATCGGCACATAAACGTTGTAGTAATTGTAAAAAAAGGACGTTACCAAGCATAAAACGGCAATCATGAAAAAAATAAAATTGGAATCGGCATGATATGAGGAATTTAAATACAGCAGTCTGGTTGCCAAATAAGCAATATAAAAAAACAAGAAGTTTAACGCATAGTCCAAGATCTTGTCGGCACTTGCCATTAAATACCGATAGTCCTTTTTGTTTTGCGTATCCGATGCGTTCAAAATCCTTCTCCTTTCTCGGTCCGTCCGTCGGCTTTTGCACCGCCTGCGTCCTATTTTGAAAGTGTCATGTTTGCAAAAGCGAAAAAAAGTCAAAATGCTTGCCGAAAGCGACCGGGAACCCCTTTAATGCTTTCGGCAAACATTTTTATGTTGTTATCAATCTTCGTCAAACCGAATCGTTGTTTGCACGGAAAGTTCCCGACGGTGCTTCTCCATCAAAGTTTGGATGCGCTTTACGGGGCTCAAAAGTGTGCTGATGGTGGAATCGTTGTTCAAAGTGTCGATCAAATACGCCACGTATTTACACATATTGACCTCCACGAACCATTCTCTCTCCGCAAGTTCGGGACGGCGATAGACCAAATTGGTAGACAAAACCCGATCAAACACGCCTTCTTTGTATGCTTGATCAAATTTGGAACAACCGTCGGTAAACAACCCGAAAGTGGCAAAGCAAAATACTCTTTGGGCGCCTTTTTCCTTCAGCTGTTTGCAGACGTCAATCATCGATTCTCCGGACGAGATCATATCGTCTACCACGATCACGTCCATTCCGTGCAGGTCTTGACCGAGGTATTCGTGTGCCTCGATCGGATTTCTGCCGTTTACGACTACCGAATAATTTCTGCGTTTATAGAACATACCGATGTTCAAGCCGAGAACGGAACTGTAATACATGCACCGTGCCATAGCACCTTCATCGGGGGAAATGATCGCCATATGTTCCTTGTCGATCTGAACATCCGGAACGGCGCGTACCAAAGCTTTGATCATTTGGTAGGTCGGACGGACATTGTCAAATCCCGCCAACGGAATGGCATTGGAAATGCGGGAATCATGTGCGTCAAACGTCAAAATATTGGAGACCCCCATGCTGACAAGCTCTTGCAACATCAAAGCGCAGTCCAAGGATTCCCGTCCGGAGCGTTTGTGTTGCCGACCTTCATACAACATCGGCATAATGACCGTGATCCGATTGGCTTTTCCGCCGATCGCCGCAATGATCCTCTTCAGATCGGCATAATGATCGTCCGGACTCATCGGAACCGACATTCCGTACATTTTGTAGGTGACGCCGTAGTTGAACACGTCGCAAATGATGTAAACGTCTTTTCCGCGCGCCGATTGGTGAATGATCCCTTTGCCTTCCCCCGAACCGAAGCGAGGGCATTCCGCTTCCAACAGGAAAGTATCTTCGTCCGCACTGCTGTGCCGACGCCAATCTTTCAAATAGTCATCCACCCGTTTTGCAAATTCCTCGCAACCTTTCATTGCAATGACCGCAAGTTCGCCGCTGTGATTTCCCTTCATAATTGCACTGCCTCCATTTTTCCTTTATAGTCCCCAATTCCCGAACGCTCGGCGTTCGAGCTGACAGGTAATTTTTTGTCAGTTGAGTGCCGAAAACCGTTCGTATGCTTCATCCCACAAGGTCCGCTCATCGGAAGGCACATACGTTTTTACATCAAACGAGTTCGCAACGATGCCGCGTGCTTCGGACAGATCCCGAACCGCACCCGCCGCGATCGCCTGCATCATCAAATTGCCGATCGCCGTTGCTTCCTCCGGTCCTGCGATCACCTGCATTCCGCAAGCATCCGCAGTCATTTGGCTCAAGAAACGATCCTTTGTTCCGCCGCCGACCACATGGATCGTGTGAATGGGCTTTCCGATGATCTGTTGGATCGACTCTGCCGTTTTACGATATTTCAAAGAAAGACTTTCATAAATGCAACGAACCACTTCTCCGACCGTCTCGGGAACAGGCTGATGCGTTTTGCGACAGTACTCGCGGATCCGCTCCGGCATATTTCCCTGCGGTGCGAAACTCGGATCGTCCGGGTCGATAAAACTGCGGAAAGGACGGGCTTCTTTTGCCCATGTTTCCAATTGCGCAAAACTGTAATCCTTGCCTTCCCGTTTCCACTGACGGCGCGACTCTTGAATGAGCCAAAGCCCCATAATGTTTTTCAGATACCGGATCCGCCCCATTGCGCCGCCCTCGTTGGTAAAGTTCCAACGGCGCGACTGTTCGTCCAAAAGCGGTTCCCGAAGTTCGGTCCCCATCAAAGACCATGTACCGCTGCTAATATAAATAAACTGTTCCTCCTGTGTCGGAACCGCAACAACGGCGCTCGCCGTATCGTGAGAAGCCACCGTGATGACTTTGGCATCGGTCTTTCCGGTCTCGCTTTGGACCTGCGGAAGCAACGTACCGAGCGAATAGCCGGGTTGCACGATTTCGCCGAACAGATGCCGCGGAATGCCGATTTGATCGGTAAACCGATAGGAATACGTCCTCGTTTTGGCATCCAAAAGCGCGCCCGTTGACAAAATGGTATATTCGTTTGCCATATTTCCGGTCAAAAAATAATTCAAAAGATCCGGAATGTTGAGCATGCGAGCCGCAGAACGGACCTTTTCAGGATCTTCCCGCTGCTCGACGGCAAGCTGAAAGAGCGTATTGAAATTCATGTGCTGGATTCCGGCAACCGAATACAATTCGTCCAAGGAGAAAAAGTTCTTATCGATCTTCTCTAAAATTCCGTTGGTTCGGGAATCGCGATAATGCACGGGATTGGACAGCATGCGACCGTTTTGATCCAACAGTGCATAATCAACGCCCCACGTATCGATTCCAATGGTGCGGATCGTGTCTCCCTCCAACACCGCTTTGGAAATTGCCTGTTTGATCTCATGAAAAATTCGAAGAATAT
>CAYPIV010000038.1:0-7722 GCA_964410895.1 uncultured Ruminococcus sp.
AATCAAGGCTTTTCGGGGCGATATCTTTTTTGTCGCCCATTGATGGTGACCCGTAGCAGAATCGAACTGCTGTTACCGCCGTGAAAGGGCGGTGTCTTAGCCTCTTGACCAACGGGCCTTTGGTAGCGGGAATTGGACTTGAACCCATGACCTACCGGGTATGAACCGGTTGCTCTAGCCAACTGAGCTATCCCGCCGAACACCAACGCTCCACTATTATAACACAAGGTATTCGTTTTGTCAATAGCTTTTTCGAAAAATATTTTCTTTTTTTGCAATTGAACTTTTTCTGTCGATTTTCAGGGATGTAACATCCATTTCCCCGCCAAGGCGCAAGGTCGGATCCGTCTCCGTTTGCCGTAACAGCCACCGGCACGGAGCAAAACCCGCAGGCGGTATCCGACCTTGCGGATATCACCTGCGGTCCTATCCGATCCGAGCATCACGGCAGAAAGTACGATTCACAAGTGCTTCTTTGTGCGTGCCGTTCCGGCAGAGCGGCTTTTTCTTTTTTCTTGTTCTCCGTCGGCTCTCTGAAAACGGTCCTTTTTGAAACGAACGAACATTGACAACAACGCTTTCCCGTGAAAGGGGATCAACGGGTACAGGTACGAATGCTTTCCGTTTGCGGTTCGGTTGGATAGCAACAAGATCAAGATCACGGCGCTTGCACCGAAAAATCCGATCAGATCAAACATTTGGATCAAGATCAAATACAAAAGCCGCATAAATTTAAACGCGTACCCCAACTCGTAGCTTCGTTGCGAATACCCGGCAAGGGAAACAAATGCCATATAAAGGATCACCTCGGGAATCAACCACCCGATGCTCACCGCAAAATCCCCTAAGATCAATCCACCGACAATGGATAAAGAATTGGAAAGCATGCTTGGAGTATTCATCGATGCCATTCGCAATCCGTCAATGACGAATTCCACCAACAAAAGCTGTGCAAAGACAGAGATTCTTCCCTGCGATTTCGGCAAAACGAATTGCAGTGCGGGCGGGGTCATCCAAGGATTTTTGGTGAATAAAAACCAGATCGGGATCCAAAGGAGCGTAGCCCAAAAGACCATGTGCCGTACGATGCGGATATACGTTCCCGTCAACGGAGGAAAATAAAAATCGTTCGTTTCTTGCAAAAAATCAAAAATACTGCACGGAAGGATCATCACTTCCGGAGAATTATCGCAAAGGATCAGCACACTGCCCTCCAATACTTGGGCAGCCGCCACGTCCGGACGTTCCGTGTACCGAATTTTCGGAAACGGATTGTACCAACTTTTTCCGATTAAGGACTCTGCGAGAGATTCATGCCCGAGCGACAACGCGTCGGTTCGAATTTCGGAAACGGCATGTTTCAGCCGTTCGATATACTCTCGGTCTGCCTTTCCGTTCAAATAGCAAAGAACGATATCGGTCTTGCTTTTGCTTCCAACCGTCATATGCTGCATCATAAGATCGGGATCCCGGATCCTGCGTCGGATCAGCGCCGTATTAAAGATCAGCGTTTCCACAAAGCCGTCCCTTGCCCCCATCATCACGCGGTCGTTTTCCGGTTCTTCCACCGAACGCACGGGATAGGATCTCGCATCGATCACGATCGCACTGTTGCCGAACGACTCTCCCAACAACAGCGTCATTCCCGAAAGCAACAGCTGTACCATCCGAGCAAGATCCGTAATGACTTCCACTTCCACTTGCGGAAGAAAATGTTCCGAAAAATACCGCGTTGCCTGCACCCCGCGGTCGATCTGTGTCGGTCGAACGTTTTTCAAAGAAAGGAGATAGATCATCAGTTTGTTCATTTGCCCGCTTTCCGTCAAGCCGTCAATATAATAAAAGGTGACCTGTTCCTCTCCGATATAAAGAACCTTTTTGATCAGATCAAAATTTTCTTTGCAATTCAAAACAGCATCCATACGGCAAACGTTTTCAAAATAATCTTCGCATAGTTCCGGCATCGTTCCAACCTCCTCTCATAATCGTATGTAACAAACAGATCTCGTCCCCCAACCCGCATGGGATCCGATAAAGAATCCGAAAAAAGGTATTTTTTTCTTCCCTTGCACATAAAATGCAATAACAAAAATCAAAAGATTCCGATCAACGAGGAAAAAGGAGGTCAGAAAAAATGAAACAACGTTATTTACCGGAAGGGGCAAGACTGACAACCGCGGAAAACCGAGAAGCCGTTCGAACCCTGAACAATTTGGAACGCGCAATGCATGCAGGCACGGTATTGGAAGGAACGGCAACGCTGTGCGACAGTTCGCTCTGCCTGCACGTTCCTCTCCCCTGCGCCGAGGGGATCATTCCGCCGGAAGAAGCGGTCCTGTGCCGAAAAGGGGAACGCAGAAAAGACATTGCCGTTCTGTCCCGTGTCGGAAAACCGGTTGCTTTTCGCGTTCTTTCCATTCGATCGGAAGGAGATCGGATCGTGGCAATTCTTTCCAGACGGTTGGCACAGGAAGATTGTTTGCATCATCTGATGGATACCCTCTCCGAGGGAGATCTGTTACAAGCCAAAGTAACGCACTTGGAAACCTTCGGTGCATTTTTGGATATCGGATGCGGGTTGTCCTCGCTGCTGTCCGTTGACTGCATTTCCGTTTCCAGAATCTCTCACCCGCGCGACCGTCTTTTCTGCGGAATGCCGCTTGTGATCGCAGTCAAAGCCATCGAACGGGAAAGCGGCAGGATCTACGCCACGTTACGCGAATTGCTCGGTACTTGGGAAGAAAACGTTGCACGTTTTTCGGTCGGACAAACGGTTGCGGGGATTCTGAGAAGCGTGGAAAGCTACGGCATTTTCATCGAATTGGCTCCTAACTTGGCAGGGTTGGCAGAATGCAAACAGGAGCAGGCGGAAGAGATGCGGCAAAAGATCGGGCAAAGTGCCGCAGTCTACATCAAAAGTATCGTCCCGGATCGCATGAAAGTCAAATTGGTCCTTATCGATACCGCCGTACTCCCGCCGACGGAAAAGAAACTGCTCTATTTTGTCGATCCGAAAAAAACGGAGCACCTCAGCCGTTGGCGGTACTCTCCGCTATCTGCCGCCAAACAGATCGAGACCGTTTTTCAGCCGATCGACCTCAAAGCGGGATCTTTTGCGAACCGTGCGGAGAACGGTTCTTAAGGCATCGCCGAAACCGTTTTTTCGAGGACCTGAGGATCGGAAACGTTCTGACCGTTTTGTGCAACGGTATCAGGCTCCAGAATGTTTCTTCCGTCGGTTGCAACCGTATGTTTCTCTTCGAGAAAGGCAAATGTCATTTCGGCATTTGCCTTTTTTTCAAGTCTCGGACGTGACACGCAGTACCGTTTTCGGGTCAATCATACCGTTCCCTCTTCGGAACGATCCGCTCCGCCGATTTGTAAACGGAACGCTCCGGCACATATCCGCGTACCGACGACAGCGGATACACGGTGCTGTCCCTCCCGATCACGGTTCCGGGGTTGAGCACGCAATGACACCCGATCTCCGTCAGATCCCCAATCATTGCGCCCAACTTACAGCGTCCCGTCGGGATCCGTTGATCTCCGTATTGCAGAGCGATCGGAGTCCGATCGCTTTTGACATTGGAAGTTACCGCACCGGCACCGAGATGAACTCGGTATCCCAAAACGGAATCTCCAACATAGTTATAATGCGGCACTTGGACTCCGTCAAATAGGATACAGTTTTTCAGTTCGCACACATTTCCGACCACCGCGTCTGCACCGACCAAAACATTGCCCCGCAAAAAAGCTCCCGGGCGGATCTCCGTACGGGGACCGATGATGCACGGTCCCTGCATGTGCACGTTTTCGGCGATCGAAACGCCTTCCGCGATCCAAATTCCGTTTCCCACAGAGCGATACTGCGACCATGGGAGCTCCTCACCGATGCAAAGTAAAAAATCCGACAATTCGGAAAGAACTTCCCAAGGGTACCGAACCTGCCGCAACAAAGGCGCAGCCAAAGAATGTTCCAAGGAACGATATAATGCGGAAACGCTCAAAGTCCCCGCATGCGTTTCATGAAAATGCATCCGCGCCGCTCCTTTCCGAAACGTGTCCGCGGGCACGGATCACCTCGCACAGGGCATCGGTAACCGATCGACAGATCTCCTCAGTCTCCGCCTCTGCCATCACACGGATGACCGGTTCGGTCCCGCTGGCACGCAGCAAGATCCGTCCCGTGTCCCCCAAAGTTTCTTCCATTTCCTGCTTTTGCCGTAAAACTTCGGAATCCGAAAGAACGGCGGAACGGTCGGTCACCGGTAAATCGTTCATGATCTGCGGCAACATTCGAACCGGCTCCGCCAAGCGGGAGAGCGGTAACTTCTGTTCCGCCATTCGTTCCAAAACTTGAATGGCGGTCAAGATCCCGTCTCCCGTTACGGCATAATTCCGCAAAATAATGTGCCCGGATTGTTCACCGCCGATACTGAGATCCCGTTTCAGCATTCGCTCATACAGGAACCGATCGCCAACATCGGTCACCTCATATGCGATCTTTCTCCGTTGCAGCGCATGCAACAGTCCGAGATTGGACATCACCGTAAGTGCCACCGTATTTCGTTTCAGCTCTCCGTCCTCGGCAAGTTTACATGCCAAAAGATATAAGATTTGATCCCCATTCACCGTATTGCCGTTTTCATCCACGGCGATACAACGGTCGGCATCTCCGTCAAACGCAAATCCAACATCCAATCGGCAATTTCGCACGTGCTCCTGCAAAGATCTCGGATCCGTGGAACCGCATTCCCGATTGATATTGACGCCGTCCGGTGTCACATGAATGGGGTAGGTAACGGCGCCAAGTGCGTCAAACACGTGTTTTGCGATCATCCAAGCACTGCCGTTTGCGCAATCAAGACCCACGCGAAACGGACGAAAAGACTGCTGCGCCACAGAGATCAGATAACCGATATATCGGTTCCCGTCGGCGGAATCGTCGAAAATTCTGCCAAGATCCTCCCCGACCGCATGAGGCAGCGGCTGCCGAACGGCATCCCTTTGACCGAATACCGCATCCAAATGGTCCTCCAACAGATCGATCACGTCACCGCACATTTTTTCGCCTTTTCGATCCACCAATTTGATCCCGTTGTCATAATAGGGATTATGGCTTGCGGAGATCATCACACCGAGGTCGAAAGATTCGGACCGTACGGTATACGACACACTCGGCGTTGTGGTTACGTGCAACAAATACGCGTCTGCTCCGGAAGCGGTCAAGCCCGCAACGAGAGCGGATTCCAAAAGATAGGAGGACCGTCTGGTATCTTTTCCCACAACGACACGCGTGCGTTGCGAAGTACGTGTGCCGAAGTACCGCCCCAAAAATCTCCCGATCTCATATGCATGCTCCGCACGCAATACGGTACCGACTTTTCCGCGAAATCCATCCGTACCGAAATACCGTCCCATGCCGTATTCCTCCATGTTTGAAAATCTTGATCCGATATCGCCGATCCGACGACGGTCTGCGGATAATATACCCGAAAGGAAGATTTCTATTCACAAAGGCAACATCGAAAGATCCGATTTCCGCAGATACCGTCTCCGAACCGTTCACCGATTTTCCGGCAACGTTCATCGCAAACGCTTCATCTGTTCCCGCGTTTTCATTTCCCGACACCGATCGTTCGAAAAAAAGAAAAAAATATTTTTTCGGAAATCTATTGACAAAACCGAAAAAGAATGGTATACTTAGGGAGTCGCAGATACGATGCTGGTATGGCTCAGTTGGTAGAGCACGTCATTGGTAATGACGAGGTCATCAGTTCGACTCTGATTACCAGCTCCAAGGTCCTCGGAAATATCCGGGGACTTTTGCTTTTTCATTGCATTTCAAATACGGGCAGATCGAACGTCCCCGCAACTGCCTGCAATGCAAGCAAGACGATCTGCGCTCGAAAGATCAATTAAAAAAACGAACAAATTGCGAAGGAGGTATTGGATGAAGCACAATGAATCCATGGAAATGTATCTGGAGACCATTTTGATCCTAAAGCGGAAAGGCTGGGATGTACACGCGATCGATATCGCCACGGAATTGGATTATTCCCGCCCGAGCGTTTCCCGCGCCGTAAAACGGTTGGAAGAAAAAGGATATATCGAAGTCGTTCGCAATGTGATCCTTTTTACACCGGAGGGAGAACAGCTGGCACAAAATGTGTACGAACGTCACCACGCGATCAAAAAGTTGTTGCTCATGATCGGTGCGGACGAACAGCTTGCAGAGCGCGATGCTTGTGAGATCGAACATGTGGTATCTCCGGAACTGATGGCACTGATCCGCGCCTATACCGAACAGACATAAAAGAGGAAGTGCGGTCCGTCGCCGCGTTCCCGTCCCTTCCCGCCCGACAGTTTTTCAACATCGGATCCGCTTAGCAAGAACCGCAAATGCAGAAAAAGGTGCCCACGTCGTTGGAACATGGGCACCCTTTCCGTATGTCAACCGTTTTCGGTCGATCGGAAACGGCACATTCGAAAAAAATGTCGGAGATCCGATCAATCAAAATAGTACGGTTTTCCGCTTTTTGCGGATTCGTAAATTCCCTCCAAAATGCGAGTAACGCAATATGCCTGCTCCGGCTGGGTAATGGGAGCGGCACCTCCGCGAGTTGCCTCGATCCAAAGCCGCTCTTCCCGATCGGCGGGAGATTCGCCTGCCAACCCGTCGTTAAAAGCAACTCCTCCCGCTTCAAAACTCGGTTGGAACACATACTGACGTCCGTTGCGGATCCCGTTGATGCGCAATCCGTCCGTCATATCGGCACCGGCTTTGGTACCGCAAATACTTGTTACCGCTTCCCGAACATCCAACGTGTTCAACGCCCACGCGGACTCCAAAACGATCGTTGCACCGTTTTCCATCACGATGAAGCCGAACGCACTGTCCTCCACGGTAAACTTTTCGGGATCCCAATTTCCCCATGCGTTGCCTTGGTCGGTATCCTTGTTGAGCTTATGGTAAGTGGTACCGACGCAGTATTTGGGTTTGTAGTTATTCATCGTCCAAAGCGTCAGATCCAGCGCGTGGGTACCGATATCAATCAGCGGACCGCCGCCCTGCTCGTACTCATTCAGAAATACGCCCCAATTCGGAACCGCTCTGCGGCGAAGTGCCGTTGCTTTGGCATAATAAATGTCACCGAACGTATCCGCTTCCACTTCTTGCTTCAGATATTGGGAATCATCCCGGAATCTGTTTTGATATCCGATCGAAAGGAGCTTTCCGGTCCGTTTTGCGGCGTCCAGCATTTTCTTGGCTTCCGCGGCGTTGATCGCCATGGGTTTTTCACACATGACATGCTTTCCGGCTTCCAAAGCGTCCACGGTAATCAAGCTGTGAGAACGGTTCGGAGTGCAAACATGCACGACATCAATCTCCGCGTCTTTCAGCAGTTCCCGATAATCGGCGTATACTTTTGCATTCGGAGTCCCGAATTTTTTTGCGGCGGCTTCCGCACGCTCCGAGATCAGATCACAGAATGCAACCATTTCGCAATTCTTCACTTTTGCCAAAGACGGCATATGCTTTCCGTTTGCGATTCCTCCGCATCCGATGATCCCGACTTTTGTAATTTTTTCCATAACAGATCTCCTCTCAAAAATAGTTTCGGAAATATTTTTTTAATTATAACATTTTTTTGAAAAATGTGCTATAATATTTTTGCTGAAAACTATCAAAAATTTGTCTTGGAGTATCGATCATGACGA